>NZ_JBIBFR010000012.1:0-263135 GCF_042956125.1 Streptomyces sp. NPDC008313 | reverse complement strand
CTTCCTGACGATCAGCCGCATGCCCTGGGGCCAGCCGTCCAGGACGTCGCCGGTGAGCTCGGCGACCCAGGCGCCGTCCCGGATCTCGCCGTCCGCCTCGACGGCCGGCGTCCAGGCGGATGCGGGCACCTTCAGGACATGCTGGTGGATCGCGTCGGTGATCACCATGCCGACGGAGTAGGACAGCCATCGCCCCCGCTGGGCCAGCCAGGCGACGAAGTCGTGGGTGCCGCCCGCGGAATCCGTGCGGACCAGGGTCCGTCGGCCGCGCCGGAATCTGGCCGGCAGCTGGGCCAGGGCGAGTCGGGCGGTGGTGATGTGGTCGGCGGCGGTGTTCGAGCCCGCGTTGCCCGGCCTGAGCAGGGCCGCGACCGGTTCCCCGGTTCCGCAGGGGCCGTGGTCGACGAAGGCCATGAGCGGGTGATGGCCGTAGGTCCGCTTCCAGGTGGGTGCGGCGTCCTCCTTGTCGGAGTGCGCGATCACCAGGACCCCGTCGAGGTCGACGGTCACCGTCCCGCCCGCGTCGGGCGCCACCCGGCCGGCCAACTGCCAGACCCGCTCGCGGGCCTGGGCCCGCGCGGAACGGATCGCCTGCAGGGCCTTCTGGCCGGAGGCGGCGAGGGTGTCGATCAGGCGGGAGACCGTCGGGTCGGAGGCGACCGACCCGAACACGGCCGGCTCGGCCCGCAGCATGCCCACATCCGCGAGGCAGTCCCCGCCCGACGCGACCGCCAGGGCGACATCCAGGAGAACCTTGCCCGGGTCGTGCGCCGCCCGGGCCTTCCGCCACGGCGTCAGCGCCGTGGATATCGCGGTGTCCAGGCCGGCCTTGCGGACGGTCTCGACCAGCATCACGCCCCCGGCCTGCGAGACCACAGCCCGGCCACCGCCCTCGATGCGGACACGCGGGTAGGACCCGATACGCTTCTTCACCTGGAGAGTGCTTCTTTCCGTGCAGCCAACAGGACCCTCGACAAGTCCCATCGTTGCAGGTCAGGAGCACTCTCCGCTTATTTGATCAAGCCTCGGACACCCCATCTCGTGAAAGCGCGAGGTTAATGGTCATCGCTCTCATCGTCGCCGTGACGATCGCGTTGACGGTCCGTTCACGCCGCAAGCGCACGGCTGCCCTCGCGGCGCAGTGGCAGGCATTTCAAGCAGCACTGAAGCTCCGGGCAGGGGCAACTCCTCCAGGTGACGCGGGTCTACCAGCACGGCCGCCGTGGCTCCAAAGCTGTCGTGACCTGGTGCGACACCGGGCGGCAGCAGGACGCCTGGTTCTGGAACTGGCACGTTCCCGCAGGCGCGTACCTGCTCGTGAACGCCTCCAGTGGCTATGGGCCGCACAGTCATAACCCGAACGTGCTCTACATCCAGCCCGGCCAGGTCCGAGCCTGGGTACCAGGGCAAGCCGCTCGCGCCGCTCAACGCGTCAGCCAGTAACGCACTGCTGCCCCCGACCTGCGGTGGTCGGAGGCAGCAGCGTGACGTGCACACAGGTCAGCTCGTTGCCGTGGCCTTGGCGAGAGCCTTGTCGAGGTGGCGGTCGACCAGGGCTGGGGAGCCGGAGACGACCAGCAGCAGGTTGCCGTCGCGGATCGCGGTCTGCTTGACCACGGTGCTCCGTCCCCCGGCGATGAACGTCAGGAGCTGGCTCCACTGCTCGTCACCGCCGGCGTGGGGTGCGGGCAGCTTCTGGGAGGTCACGTCGACCGGGGTGCCGCCCGCGACGACCTGATAGGTCGGGCAGCCGGTCATGGCGTCGAAGATCCGGTCGATGCCGTCGGAGAGCTTCTTCGCGCTGTCGCTGTACAGCTCCTCGGAGATCTCCGAGGAGCTGCCGTCGTAGGTGAAGTCCGCCTTCGCCTTGTGCGGGAAGGCGAGTGTGCCGCCAGTCGCCGCATCGCCGCCCAGCTCGCTCAGGGCGGGGCAGCCGATGACGGTGACGTCGTCGTGCTGGGCCGGACGCTCCGGCTTGGGAAGGTAGCCGCTGCCGAGGTCGCGCGGGTCGAGCAGGCGGGACTCGAGTGCGGCCGAGGAGAGCGCGGCCGGCTTCTGGACGGCGTCGGCCGGCTTTCCCGTACGGGAGGAGGGGGTCTGATGCTTGGCCCCGGTGGTGTCGGCGGCGCAGGCGGGCAGAGCGAGGAGGGCGGCGGTGATGCCGAGTGCGGTGGTGGCGACGCGAACGCGCATGACGGAACTGACCCCTTGGTGCTAGGCGACGGGTGGTCAGTGCGGGCCCGCGGGCCCGGTGGGGTCGTAGGAGTGGTGGTCAGTGCCCGAGGTGGCGCAGGCAGTCCTCGAACGTGGCGTGCGTCGCGTCCGCCGGCCCGGAGTGCCGGTTGTACCAGGCGGTGTCGATGCGGGTCTCCTGCTGCTGGTGTCCGGCCCTGCAGCGCAGCCAGATCTCACCGCGGGTGGAGAGGATGAGCCAATCCCGGTATGCGCCGCACTCGGTGCAGGCGGCCATCTCGCCGTCGAGGACGAGGGGCTGCTTCCACGGCATCATTTTGCCTTCGACCTGGTCGTGGCTCGGCACCCGCAGTTCCGGCGGGAGGAAGTCGTCCACGATGGCTGGCTCGGCGGACTCCGGCTCAGGCGCTGGCACTCCGAGGCCGGACGGCACTTGGCCCTGCAGCTGCACGTACAGCTCGGCGAACTGTCTCTGAGCTTCGCTCGGCTCCTTGGCCCTGCGGCGTATCCGGTGAAACACCTCGGCGTCCTCCTCTACCTCAGCACCTCGTCCTGCGCGTTTCATGATCGTGCCCCACGCCCCCGGCGGTTTCAATTCACAAAGTCCACAGTCACCTCCGGCCAGGTCAGCAGAGGTATTCGGCTTCTGGGCTGCCCAGAGGATGAGTTGGCCACGATGCGTGTCTCCATGCGCCGGGGTGGCCATGCCAGGGTGTGCCCGATCACACGCCATCGTCTCCCTCGACCGCTCAACTTCGCGACGCCTACTGGCTCGACTCACCCCACCTGCGCCATGCCCGTCCGTCCTGCGGGTGCACGGATGCCAGCCCCCACATCGGACCTGGTCGCCACCGAGGTTCGATGTGGCGCACGACCATGCTCTGGATTGCGGGCGAAGCGGTGGCGCTGTCCCTTCTCTCGGTGATGCACTGAGTCCGCGTGCAGGCACCCGGCGGGCTCACAGGGTCTTACGTGATGTGTCCTCTCCGCTGCGCTGCCTGCCGGGCGCGGAGGGCCTGGTGTTCGTCCCGTGCATTGCGGACCGGCGCCCTGCGGTGCTGGTCTCGGGCAGGTGGGAGGCATCGGCGGGCAGATCGGCGGTCCGCCGCATCCGCCACACGAGCACGTCGCTGACGGAGTCCGCGGTGCCGAGTTCGCGGCGGCCGGCAACGTCGGACAGAAGGAGGGCCGCGTCGTGTCCGGCGGCTTCGGCTTCCGCGATGGTCGCCGCCAGGGCGTACCAGCCGGGTTCGGCGAGGATCTGCTCGGCCAGCTCCGGCAGCGCCTCGCGCAGCAGCACGGTCGGCCGCTGGAGCATCGGTCGGCTCAGGCGTCGGCCGCGCTGGTAGAGCACGCCCAGGGGCTGGGCGGCGGCGGCCTGGTAGGCGGTGCGCAGGTGCGCGGCGGCCCGGGTAGCGGCCTCGGCCTGCTGGGCGTGCCCCTTCCTGGCGTGCCAGTGCGCGGCGGCGGTGATGAGGAAGAACAGCATGTCGATAGCCATGGCCGTGGTGGCTCCGTCCTCGCCGCGGCCGAGGACCGGGCCGCTTTGGACGAGGTCGCGGGCGGCCTGCCGCAGGGCTCGATCGTGCCCGCGCACGGCGCGGACGTGAGAGCGCGAGGCCCGTTCGAAAGCCGTTGCAGCGTCGCGCAGTTCGCGGCGGGTGTGGGCGGCGGAGGTCTTCGCGAGGGCATCCAGGACCTCGCCGGCCGCTGCGATGTGGGCGGCGGCGACCGCGTCCTCGCCGTGCTCGACGACGAGCACGGCCTGCCACACGGCCGAGGCTGTCCCGCGGCGTGCAGCGGCCGGACTGCCCGGCTCCGTACGGATCGCATCCTCCCGCTGGGCAGCCGGAACGTCCTGCGCGTCACCGGCCCAGCGCTCGCGGATGCGGGGCAGCGACAGGTCGGGGGCCAGGCGCGCGCCGGGGTAGAACACCGGCTCGCCGTCCTTGTTCAGGTCATCGGGCAGGGCGACCTTGTACCCGAGGAGGTCGCCAGAGGGAGCGGCGCGCTTGCGGATCAGGAGGCCGGCGGTGGCGAGCCGGTCGAAGAACTCCTCGTCGCTCCTCGCGCCGGCCACCGCCCGTCGTACGGTTTCGCGCAGTTCCTCGCGGGCGGTGCGCTCGCGACCCTGCCGCTCGGCTTTGTGGCGTTCGGCGCTGGTGGGCCGTTGGGCTGCGGTGCCGTCGCCGGGGGCGACCTGGTGGAGGCCGAGTTCCTTCTCGATGAGCCGGGCTTCTGCCTGGGCGCGGGCGCCGGAGCGGAAGTCGTCGGGGCGGTGGCCGTCCTCGGTGACGAGGGTGGCGACGATGTGGATGTGGTCGTCGGCGTGGCGTACGGCGGCCCAACGGCAGCCGGGCTGTCCGTCGCCGGGGTCGATGCCGGTGGCGGCGACGATGCGGCGGGCGATGTCGGCCCACTCCTCGTCGGACAGGATCCGGTCGCCGGGGTCGGCGCGTACGGAGGTGTGCCACACGTGCTTGGCCGGGCGGGCGTGCTTGGCGAGGGCCATCACGGGCTGGTCCAGGAGTTGCTGGAGGTCTGTGAGGGTGGCGCTCGGGTCGCGGCCGGGGTCGGGGGACATGCCGTCGAAGGAGGCGACGAGATGGGGGTCGGTGTGATCCTCGTACTTGCCGGTCTCGTAGAGGTAGTAGAGGAGACCTCTGGTGTCCGACCCGGACGGGTTGACGCTGGGGATCACGAGCCGTGGTGCTCGATCAGCCGTGTGGCGGCTTCGTGGGCGGTGTCGGCGGCACGCCGTACGGCGGCGACGGCCGCTTCGAGCTGAGGAACGTCTGCACCGGAGTTGAGCGCCTTGACTGCCTGGTTGAGATTGCTGCCGGCCCAGCCGAGCCGACGTCGGCTGTCGAACAGGGCTGTGATGACTTCGCGTTCGTCGGCGATCTCGGCGCTGGTGCGGTTGAGGTCGCGGGCGGCGGCGAGCGCGGAGCGGGCGAGGAACCCGGCGACGGACAGATTGCACTGGGCGGCGGCGGACTTGATCATGGCGAACTCATCATCATTGAAACGTGTGTTGGGCTGGTGGAGGCGCTTCTTCTCGGGCGACTGGCGCGGACGCTGGCGGGCGCGAGGAGCGTGCTGTCGGCGTACACGCGGCTCAGTCTGCTTCTCCTCCTGCCCTGGCTTCGATCCGCCCCCGGTCGAAGCTTCAAGGACCTGCGCCCCCCGGTGCAGGTCCTCTCCCGCCCCCGAGGGGGCGGGTTCGGCGGAAGCTACGCTTCCGCCCCAACTTGCTCGCCCCGAGACCGAGTTGGAGTCGGGATCAGGTTCCGGGATGGTGCCGTTCTTTCGTGCGTTCGTCATCGGGATTCGGGCCTCGTGGAGCGGGTGCGCTGCTCGATGGTTGCGGCCAGCGCAAGGACATCGGCTGGGCTGGCAAGGACGCGGACCGGCCCGTCGGGGCGGTCCTGGACGAGCCACTGCCCGGTCGACGTGAGGACGATGGCGTGTAGGAGTTGTCGGCGGACCAGGACGTCCGCCCAGGCATCGGCCTCGGCGACGGTGGGCTCGGAAGAACGAGGGGGACGCGGAATCACGGCGTACCTCCTAAGCGGGGCGGTGGTGCCCGGCACGGAGCCGGGCCACCTTTGCGGGCACGGGCTTTGAACTGGTGCTTTGCCGGTTCAGCCGCACTCGGGGCAGCGCCCGACGTGGCTGTTGAGCGCGCGGGCCATTCGCTGTTTCGCCGAGGCAGCTTGCTTCGCACTGGACTTCGCCGCCGGCCTGCCCGCGTGCCGCTCGGAGTGAGCGAGCATGAACCCGATCTCTCGCTCGTACTCCGCGCGGACGGTGTCGAACTGGTGGCAGGTCTTCATCGGGCGGTGCTCCTCGTCATCGTGATGTCCTCGTTCCGCAGCTCCTGGAGGACGAGGCCGAGTCGGTCGTTCCCGACACCCGTCAGGCCCTGGCGGCGGATGATTTCGCGCAGCTGCACCCGGGTGATCGCTCCGTTGCCGTCCCGTTCGAGCAGGGCGGGAACATGGGGGCGTACCTCGTGGACAAGCTGGCGCTCGGACTCGCCCAGCTCGCGTGCCGCGCGCTCCGTCTGCGGAGAGCGGGACTGGGCACGCTTGTCCTTGTTCTTCGTCCGGGACTTCCTGGCCGGCTTCCGGCGGAGTGGGACCTTGTGTCCGCGGTCCTGGGTGGTCTCGGTCCCGGACTCGGTGGCGGTCGGTCCGCGGTCCTGGGTGGTCTCGGTCCCGGACTCGGTGGCGGTCGGTCCGCGGTCCTCGGTGCTCTCGGTCCCCGACTTCGCGAGCCTCGGTCCCCGATGAGAATCTGGCTCCTGAGCTGCTACTTCTCGCGCGTTGTGGTCGGTCCTCGTGGCCGCTGTGTCCCGCGCTGCGGCTTCTGGATCGGCGGGACCGGTCCCCGGGACCGCACCGTCTTCAGGGGGCTTGGTCCCCGCGGTCGTTCTCGTTTCGTCGCCCTTGGTCCCCGCGCCGACCGTGGCTTCAGGGTCAGCCTCCTCGGGGACCGGTCCCCGAGGAGTCCTCGGTCCTCGGTCCGGGACCGGCTCGTCGGAACCGTCGGGACCGGGGACGGGGACCGGCACATTCGATGTCGGCTGTGCGGGGACCGTGGCCGCCGATGCGCTGCTGTGTGCCGGGGACCAGGGAGAAGGGAGCGGGACCGTGGCGAGCGCGAGCGCGTGTCGCCGGGCGGCTAGCTGGTCGAGCAGTTGTGCTCGCTGGAGGGGGTCGGTGCCGACCGAAGCCCTGCCGAGCGCCTTCGACAGGCGTCGGGTCAGCCGCCGACCTCGACGGTTCCGCTGCTGCTCGGGTGTGCGCTCGGCGAGGCGGGCGGCGAGGGTGACCGCACGGGCGGTGGCCCGGTCCCGGGTGATCTGTGCGGCGTCGCGGTCCCGCACGGCGATGCCGAGGCGGGACAGGAGACGCTCGCGTGCCTCCCGGCCCAGGACGGCGATCAGCCCTTTTGAGGCGGCGCCGGGTGTCCGCAGGCGCAGTTCGATGCCCATGGCCAGGTGCCACAGCATCGCCGCCATGACTGGTCCGACGAAGGCGCGGACGGTGCCGCCGATGGGGCCGCTCTCTGCGTAGGCGGGGATCACCTGCACCGTGGTGATCACCCAGACCAGCATGCCCGGCAGGCCGGGGGCGCCTTGGACGGCGAGGTTCTGCCGTGCCATCAGCGCGGTGGCGAACAGGGCGAGTTCGGCGGCGGCGAACATGCCGGCGCGCTCGGCGGCGCCGGCCATGTCGAGGTAGTCGGCGGCGAACCGCCACGAGGTGTCGGCGCTGTAGGCGGTGCAGCCGAGGGCGGCGACGGCGGCGACCTTGACCGCTGGGCCGCCGAGACGTTTCTGCGAGCGAGATCCCCGGCGCCGGATGGTCCAGGCGGTCAGCACGAGCGCGAGGGTGGCGGGCACGACGGCGACGAGGAGGAGAGGGAGGTCCGAAGTAGCACCGAAGGCGAGGACGGGGTGGGTCATGCTGCCTTTCCGAGAGGGGCGTGCGTCGGGGGCGACGCTGCCGGGCGGCCTGCTGGCTGCTGCGTGCCGGGAGCTGCGGGCGCGGGGGTGCCCTTGGCCTTGGAGGTCTTCTTCCGCCTCTTCTTGGGGCGGGGCACGCCGTAGTTACGGTCGCGGTCGAGGACCTTGTTGGCGGCTTGCCGGAGCAGGTCTCGGGCGTGCTTGTGGCTGATCTGCAGGGCGGCGGCGAGCCGGTCGGACTGCCAGCCCCGGACGTAGGCGTGGTCGATGACGACCTGCCGCTCGGCCCCGGTCAGGTGCACGTCGCGTCCCTGGAAGAAGGCGGTCACGCGCCGGTAGTCCAGGCGCCGGTGCAGTCCGTCGTGCAGCGGGCGCCGCTCGGCTTCGGTGAGGCCGCCCCAGACGCCCTCCTTGAGGACGTTCTCCAGTGCGAAGTCCAGGCATTCGCGGCGTACGGGGCACCAGCCGCACAGCTCCTTCGCCTCTGCGATCTCCTCGTGGTCCCGGGGCCCGGGGAAGAACACGGCGTCGGCGTCTTCGACGTCCATGCCGTGGCACGCTGCGCGGGTGTGCCAGCTGGTGTCTGCGATGCCGCGCAGGCCGGTGGCCGGCGCGTCGTGGGTGGTGATGTGGCGCAAGGCGGGTCTCCGATGTGCTGCCGCGGCGGCCGGCTAGGGCGGTGCTCGGCGGGTGCGGCGTCGGGTGCCGGCTGCGGCGCGGGGCGTGCGTCGCAGCCGGTGCGGGACGTGTCGGGTGGCGGTGCAGCGGACGGTGGTGCACGCGCCGAGTGCGCCGGTCAGGCCAGGGCGGGCTGCTGGGCCTGCTCGGTGTGCTGGGCCTGCTGGGCGGTGGCGAGGTCGAGGCGGCCGGGGTGCGGGGTGGCGCGCGGGGCGGTTCCGCGGGCTCCGCCGTCGGGGCCGATCCTTCGGCGGCGGCATGGTTCGCCGGGCTGGGACAGGCACCACTCGCACCGCACGCTCAGGGCATCGGGCAGTCCCTGCGCGACAGCGGCCTCACGGGCTGCGCGGGCGGGTCGGTAGGGCGCGAGGGCTGCTCGGGTGGCGGGCGGTATGCAGGAGCCGATCTCCCGCAGCCGCGCCTCCAGCTTCGGGTCGACTCCGTCGCGACCGCTGGTGATTGCTCGGGCCTGCGCGGGCTGGGCGGTGCCGGCGGCGACGGCGCGGCGGGTGCTGGCCAGCTCTGCGGTCCAGGCGGCCTGGTCGTCCGGGTCGACGGACGGCGTGGGATCGGAGTGCCTCGCCAGGCGGTCGCGCCGGTAGCTCTCCCAGGGGCGGGCCACGTCCGCGGGCAGGATCTGGTACGGCGAGGTGCGGATGTGCTGGCGGGCGGCGACGCGGACGTCCCAGCCGTGCGGGGTGGCCATCGGCACGTCGCCCAACAGCTCGTGCCACTGGGCGAGCTGGTCGCGCGCCTCGCCTTGGTCCGTGCGGATGGTGCGGGGGTCGAGTCGGCCGATGTAGGCCAGCAGGGCTGCGATTTCGCGGCGATCCACGGTCAGCCCTCCGTTCCGGTCGGCTCGTCGAGGGCGGCAAGCAGGGCGGCGGTGTGGGCCTCCGTCCGCGTCATGCCCCCCGGTACGGCCGTGTTCTTGCCGGGCACGGCATAGAGGTTCGGTCGGCTGGGAGCGTGCTCCCGGGCAACCCAGGCGCGCCAGTCGGCAGCCCAGGCTTCTGCCGCCCTCGGAGCATGGCCCGCCCGATGTGCACGCCACTTCGCGTCGGCGGCCCGCAGGCCCTGCTCGCCGAGGCGATCGAGGTGTCCCTGCTGGCGGGCCCAAGTGTGGGTAGCGGAGTCGACCTGCCACTCGGCAGCCGGGAGGACGGCAGCACCACTACTCCTGTACCTCCGGTTCAAATCAGGTTCACTACGGTTCTGTGTGCCGGTAGCCCGTACATCGCTGTGCCGGTGGCCGGTACGTCGCTGTGCCGGTTTCCGCCTCGACCTGCCGGTTTCCGGTACTGCCGGATTCCGGACCCTCGCGGGGGATTCCGGCACCTCACGCGGGCGGATTCCGTACCGCCGCAGAGCCGAGAGCCGAAGCTTCGCGGGGCCCGCGGGCTCGTCTGCTGCTGTGTCGCTGTCTTCCTGCTCCTGCTGCTCTCGCTGGGCCTGGGCGACCACTTCGGCGGCGAGAGGCATGCGGTAGACCGTGCTGCGCTGCGGACCTACGAGGTCATCGAGTTGTTCCAGCTCGCCGGCCAGGAGCAGGCGCTCGACGGCTTCACGCACCGTGGAGACCGAGGCGCGGGTGCGCTTGGCCAGGCTGGACAGCGAGGCCCAGGAGATGCACTGCTCGTCGGCCACCCGGTCGGCGATCGACAGCAGGACCAGGCGCGCGGCCCCTCGGCTGGAGCTGTGCTCCCACACCCACTCGCGGGCTTCGCTGCTCATCGGCCGCTCCAGACGAGCGGGCGGGTCCGGCTGGTCGCCGGGGCCAGGGTGGTGCGGTCCGGCTCGGGGCGCTGAGGCGCCGAGGCGGTGGTGGCTGCCGCGCAGGCCAGGCGGAAGGGCCTTTTACGCAGGGCAGGAGGCATGCGATACTCCCCTTTGCAGTGTTGCCACGCTGACGCGCCCCTCGGAAGGACTCAGCGTGGTGATGGTGGGCACTCTCCGCCCTTGCCGGGGCGGGTATGCCGCTTAGCGTTCGGCGTCCGTGAGTTACCGCTCTCGGGCGCCGTCGCTGTTTGCGGACCTTCGCGGTCCGGTCCGTGCTCGCGGTCTCCTCACGTTCGTCGCCGCAGGCGGGCTGCCCGGGGACGACGAACATACGCACGGACCGGTGTCAAGATCCAGACTTGGTTCTTAAACTCTGTACTGGTTGCAGAGAGTCACCGAATGGTCGTGTGCCGTAGCCGTCCGCACAGGGCCTGGCGGGGCCCGTCCTCGCGTCGAAGCGCACCGTTGCCGCGGTTGCCCCGTGCGCCAAGAGCGTGCCATTGTGCCCGAGTTGGAGCGGGAGTCTGGTATTCCCGGCCGCGGAAAAGCGATGTGGATGAGGAGTTTCCACGGTCGCCTCCGCGCTTTCCGATCGAAGATCAAATACGGCCTGCCAGACGTGACGTATGTGGCTGGGTGAATGTGGCTTGCGCCACGCCGCCCGGCGTACTCCAGTCGGCAGAAACGGACAGGTCGCCCTGAAGCAGGCGGTACGCGTCACACGGAAACGTGCTGGTGAGGAAGAACTTTCCACATGTGTGATCGGTGCGTCAAACTGGTGTTTATGGCGGGGTAGGGTGGCTGACGTTACGACGAACCCGCCCTGGAAAGGATCATGAAAGAGTGGCCGAAGGTCAGGTGAGCCCCAAGGGGCTCATGGATCGCCTAAACCGCCTGTTCGACACTGTGCACCCGCCCGATCGCGGCCCTTACAGCAACGCTGAAGTGGCCGAACTGATGGAGAAGCGAGGGCTGGGCAAGCTGTCGGGGCAGTACCTGTGGCTCTTGCGGACCGGGCAGCGCGATAACCCGACGAAGCGTCATCTCGAAGCGCTCGCAGGGTTCTTCGGCGTGGATCCCGCCTATTGGTTCGACGATGCTGTCGCCGAAAAGACCGTGCAGGAACTTGAGTTGCTCGCGCTGCTTCGCGACGCGAAGATCAAGAACGTTCTTCTTCGTCTATCTGACGTCTCCGCAGACGGAAAGGATGCCGTCCTGGGGATCGTTGAGAGCGTGCGTAAATCCGAGGGGTTGCCGCCCTCAACTGGCGCGTAAACGGCCGCAGTTCAGTAAATGATCAAGGAAAGCAATGTGGTCTGCACGTAGGCTACGCCGGCCTGACCTCTTGGCCGAGCTGAAGCTCCCGCACGTCACCAATATCCGCGACCTCAGCGACGAGGTGTCTCGCCGCACGGGACGGACGGTGGTCCTAGAGCCCCGGGAGCAGGCGCCCTCGGTGTGCGGGGCATGTGCCGTTACAGAGAGTGCCGTCCACGTTTTCTACGACCCGTGGACCAGTGTCCTGCACCAGGACCACATCATCGCCCACGAGTTCAGCCACCTACTGCTCGGCCACCACGAGAACCGACCGGTCTCCGCGCTGGCTCCGGCCTTCATCACCAGCGTGGACCCGGCCACCGTGCAGATGATGTTGGGGCGCACCAAGTACGACGAGGATGAGGAGCGAGACACCGAACTCCTAGCATCGCTGCTCCAGCGCCAGATCATCGACCGGTGGCTGCGCAGCGACGAGTCCTCCGGGGACGAGGTACAGGACCGGGTCACGCACACGCTGCTGCGCCGACGGGAGGCCCGGCCGTGAAGGACCTGCTCCACCCGATCAGCCTCGTCGTCGCGACGCTCGGCTTCCTCTGCCTCCTGCGGGACGTGCCCACCCGGCGCCGCGACCCCGCCTCGGCCGCGCTGGCCGCCGTCTTCCTGCTGTCAGGGCTCTCGTTCCTGTTCTCCATCACGCCGATGTGGAACTACCTCGACCGAGTGCTCGGCACCGTCAACATCTCCGCGCCCCTCGCGCAGGGCTGCGTGGTCGCGCTCCTGGGCTGCCAACAGGTGGTCCTCACCTACTGGGGATCCCCGCCCGAGGTAGCCCGCCGGCGCAGTCGCCGCTGGCTCTGGGCCGGCTTCGCGGTGATCGCCGGGCTGCTGGTGCTGTTCGCCCTGCTGACGCCCAACGCGCCGCACCCGATCGACTTCACGCTCTACTACGCGCACGACGACTGGTACGCCGCGTACCTCACCCTGTACGTCACGGCCTACACCATCGGCGAACTCTTCCTCGCCCGCGCCTGCTGGCGCCTGGCCCGCCGCAGCACTCGCGGGTCCGTCCGCGTCGGCCTGCGCATCGTCGCCCTCGGCGCGACCGTCACCCTCGGATACAGCGCCGTCCGCATCGGCAACGTGATCGCCGGCGCCTTCGACACCTCCCTCGCGGAATGGGAAAGCTTTGCCTGGACCTGCGGCGATGTCGGCGCCATGCTCACGCTGATCGGCTGGCTCGTGCCCACGATCAGCGACCAGGCCCAGAGCGTCCGGTACCGGATCAAGCAGTACCGCAGCTACTACGGCCTGCGCCCCCTATGGCTGGCCTTCTACAGCGAGGCACCTGAGATCGAGCTGCCGATCGACAGGGTCGACCCGGCCCAGCGGCGCCGTTTCCGCCGCATCTCGATCCGGCTCTACCGCCGAGCCGTCGAGATCCGGGACGGTCGGTTCGTGATCCGCCAGTACCTCGATGCCGCCGTCCGCGAGGCCAGCGAAGCCCGTCACCGGGCCCGAGGGCTTCACGGAATGGATCTGTCCGCGGCCGTCACGGCGGACCAGATCCTCGCCGGAATCGCGGCCAGGGCCGCGGGCACCCGCCCGGAGCCCGACCAGCTCACCGAGTTCGCCGACTCCGAACGCCAGACCGCCAGGCCCATGGACGACATCGACGCTCTCCTCGACGTCGCGCGCCACCTGCCCCGCCAGCCCGCACGAGCCCCCCACCTTGAGCGAGTCCCAGCATGACGAACGACCTCACCCACCAGCCCGCTCATGTCCAGCTCCAGGCCCTGGACCGCGGCGAGATCTCCAGCCGCGAACTGCTTGACCTGCACCTCGCCCAGATAGACTCCAGCCAGATCAACGCCGTCGTCACGCGCGACGACAGCGCGGCCCGAGCAGCCGCGCATGCAGCCGACGAACGCCGCGCCCGCAGCGAGAGCACCGGCGTCCTCAACGGCCTTCCCCTCACGATCAAGGACAGCTTCGAGACGGCTGGCCTGCGCACCACCAGCGGCGCCGAAGACCTCGCCGACCACGTTCCCGCACGAGACGCCGACGCGGTCGCACGGCTCCGCCACCAAGGTGCCGTCATCATGGGCAAGACCAACACCCCGGCGTACTGCCAGGACCTGCACACCGACAACGCCCTGTTCGGCCCCACGCTCAACCCGCATGACCTCAAGCACACCACCGGCGGCTCCTCCGGAGGCCCCGCCGCAGCAGTCGCCGCACACCTGACCCCCGCCGACCTCGGCAGCGACCTCGCCGGCTCCCTGCGACTCCCCGCACACTACTGCGGCGTCTACGGCCTGCGCCCCACCCACGGACTCATCCCAGCCCGCGGCCACATCCCCCGACCGCCGGGATGGATCACCAGCAGCGACATGGTCACCCCCGGCCCCCTGGCCCGCCACCCCCGCGACCTCGACCTGCTCCTCGCCGCACTGACGACACCGTCACCCGACGAGAACAACCCCTGGAACGTCACGCTGCCCACGGCGCAGCGCCCGACCGGCCAACTCCGCGTGGCAGTGTGGGCCGACGACGCGAGCTGCCCCGTCGACCGCAACACCGTCGACGCTGTCGCCGCCCTCGAAGGGACACTCGCCTCCGTCGGCGCCAGTGTCCACCGCACTGCGGGGCCGGTCGGCTTCGCGGAATCCCTCCGCCTCTTCGAACAACTCCTCCACGCCACCACGACGGCCGCCACCGACGACGCCGCCGGCGCGGCCGAACTCGCCGCCGCCCGTGACCTGCACACAGACGACGCGAGCCCACGGGCCGCCATCCTCCGCCACCGCACGCAGACACACCGCGCCTGGCTCCGCGCCAACGAGGAGCGCCTCCGGCTCCAGCAGACGTGGCACCGGTTCTTCGCCGACGGCCAGTACGACGTCCTCATTACGCCCGCCGCTCCCACCGCGGCGATCCCGGCCGGGAGCCGTTCTCTCACGGTCGACGGCGTCGAACGGAGCTTCTTCGACCAGACCGGCTGGGCCAACCTCACCAGCCACGTCGGCCTGCCCAGCCTGGTCATGCCTATTGCGCACGGCGCCGACGGCCTCCCGATCGCTGTGCAGCTCGTAGGACCGGCCTATTCGGACCGGACCCTGCTCGTGATGGCCGAGCACCTGGCACCCCTGCTCGGAGGGATGGCCGAGGGCGTCATCGCACCATGGAGCGGATGACCTCTACGTCACCGTTGTAGGTGACTGCGTCTTCATCGGCGGTAGGCGGTTCGAACCGAGCGAAGAAGTCGTCCAAGGCTTCGGGAGTGACGGTCAAGGCATTGGCGTCTCGACGCTGGTTGCGTGCGGCGAGGCGTCGCAGGAGGGCCTCCTTGGACGCTGGCAGGTAGACGAGCAGTGGGCGTCCTCCCACGGCCCGGACGGTCTTCTTCCACTCGTCGCGATCGGAACGACGCCAGAGGCCGTGGTCGAGGACGATGGACCGGCCGGCGCGCAGCAGCTCCGTAAGCTGCGCCCGTACGGTCTCGACCGCGGGTGCCTCGCGCTCGAAATATTCGTGCTTGGGGTAGTCGACGCCGTACCGGCCGTGGAGGCGGTGAACTTCCTCGTCTACGCTGAGACGGACAATGCCCCTCGCGGAGAGGGCCTGTGCAAGGTGCGTCTTGCCGGAGCCGGTGATCCCGATGAGCAGGACGGCGGTCGACTCGCTCACGATGTCGTGCTCCCTCGTGGTGCTCGTACCGGTGGGGTCGTTGGGGGCTTACCCCTGGCTCTAGCGGCAGTGTGCAACAGACGGGCCGGACTGCCACCACGAGCGCATAGGGGCGGATCCGCTGCCCTTGGCGAGGGATCCGTCCGGGTGGCGGTCGGGCAGGCCCAAGAGCTGCTGTTCTATGGAGGTGAGAGCGGTGTCCGCTCGAAGTTCCGTGGCCGGGTCGTCGACGGGGTGGAGCCAGCGATACCCGTACTGGAGCATCAGAGCGATGCGGGGCCGGCCGGAGAGGTTGATGCCTCCGGTGTGCCAGGTCCGGTTCTCGAAGAGAACTGCGTCGGTTCCGGTGATGTCGGGGGTGACGGCGCCGAGTGGGTCGATGGCGCCGGCGGGGACGACGGGCTCGTCGGTAAGGCGGTGGCTGCCGGGGAGGAACATGGTCAGCCCGCAGTCTGGGGTGACGGGGGTGAGGTAGTGGGCGGCTTTGATCGCCATGCGGGGGGTGTGGGGGAAGCCGAGGTCGGCGGTGACGCCGTACATGTCGCGGTGCCAGCCGTGGCGTCCGGGGATGCGGATGGTGCGGGGCGGGCCGCTGGGCAGGGCGATGAGGTGGGCCGACAGCAGGTGGATGTTTGGGCTGAGGAGCTGGACGACGGTGGGCAGGACGGCCGGGTTGGCGAGGAGCGGAAGGAACGCATGGTCGAGGTTGAAGCATCCGCGGAAGCCGTCCTTGCCGTCGCCTCCTCGGTCGCGCCCCTGGGTGATGTCGCTGGCCAGCAGCTTCTCGGCGGCGGTCAGGAGCCGGTCGCGCAGGTCCGGGGTGATCGCGTCGCGGACGACCGCGTAACCGTCGCGTTCGAAGGTGTCGATGGTGCCGGCGTCGGGGGCGACGGGTGGGAGCGGGGTGCTCATGCCGGTATTTCCTTCGGGGTGTTGGTGAGGGTGGTGGCGAGCTGCCACAGGCCGGGGTCGTCGAGGCCGCAGAGCTGGCGGAGGTGGGCCTGGGAGACGGGGCGGCCGGGGTCGCGGTAGCCGAGGACGGTGAGCCGGGGCCCGGGGTGGCGGCGTCCGAGGAGGGTGTGGATGTCGGCCGGGTGCCCGCCGGTGGCCAGGACGATCGGCGCCCGGGTGCCGAAGTGGCGGGCGAACGCGTCCGGGGCGAGGGCGAGGGGGCGGGTGCCGTCCTCGGCGAGGGCCGTGAGGTTGTGGACGTGGACGTACCGCAGGCGCAGGTCCGGGCGTTCGGCGCGCAGCCGCCGGGCGAGGGTGGTCAGGGCCTCGGCGGGCAGGTCGCCGGCGGAGGCGAGGATCAGGTCGGGCTCGCCGGGGCCGGGGTGGGTCAAGTGGGGTCAGATCGCGATGCCGTGCAGCAGTTCCTCGTCGAGGGTGACCACCCGGCTCCCGCTCACGCTCTGGGAAGGACGGGACGCCGAGCAGTTGAGTCATTGGCTCCGAGAGCATCCCGGCACTGAGGTTGTCTGCCGCGACGGCTCGCTCATTTACCGGCAGGGCATCACTGATGGCGCCCCCGAGGCCATACAGGTCAGCGACCGCTTTCACCTCTGGCAGGGCCTGTCCCGGCGCGTCCAGGAGATCGCCTGATCCAGCCCGGTCTTGCGGACCGTCTCCACCAGCAGGATGCCTCCCGCCTGCGAGACCACTGTCCGGCCACCGCCCCCAACGCGGACACGAGGGTAGGAACCGATACGTTTCTTCACCTGGGAATTGCCTCCGACGGTAACAGGAACAAGGACCTCGACAATCCTCATTCTTGCTGGTCAGAGGCGCTTTTCGTTTACCCGACCACCCGTCGGACACCGGGCTTCATGAAAGCGCGAGGTTAGGAGACGCCTGCTCTGTTCTCAATCGCGGCAGCCAGGGCACGCTTACTTGACGCAGTTGGAGGACTCGATACCTGTCCGACGACGTGGTGGAGTTCCGTCACGGATAGGCGTCAGGCGGGAAGGCTGTGCAGTAACTACGACACTGTGTCGGTGGTTCCCTCTACCATGGGGCCATGGCGCAATGCACAGCACCCTCCCGAGGCCACCGCACCTCGAGTGGAGCCGCGAACTGCCCAGCGTGCAGCAACTGGGGAAGGTCGTACTCCCGGTCGTCATACCCGTCGGGCTCCTCGTACAGCAGCGGCGGCGGAGGCCCGTCTTCGTCGTACGGCTCGTCCGGAGGTGGGACCTCGCGTCGCACCAGGTCCGGCAGGACGGTGTCGTACACCCCGACCGAGTGGCAGGCGGTCGAGCCCTACGCCGAGAAGGCTGCGGTACAGGCCCAGACGTACCCGGACAAGCGAGACCTCTTCCTGTGTCACGCCTGGAACGACCGTGAGGGCAGCGCGAAGGAGCTCTACGGCCACCTGAAGACCAGTGGCGCGACGGTGTGGTTCAGCGAGGAAGACATCCCGCTCGGTTCGCTGCAGATGCGCGAGATCGACAAGGGGCTTCGTAACTCCCGCATCGGCATCGTGCTGGTCACGCCATCCCTACTCGAGAGCATCAAGAACGAGGGCATCGCCGAGAAGGAACTCGCCGTCCTGCTCAACACCAATCGCGTCGTGCCCGTGACGCACGGGGTGACCTTCGACGAGCTCTACGACGTCAGCCCCATGCTCGCGTCCCATTCCGGGCTGAGCACAAAGGAATCGTCGCTCGACGCCGTCGCCGCCAAGATCGCTGCTGCTGCCGCCGCGCTTCCCGCTGCCTGACGCTCAGCTCAACCCGCACGAGCAGTCGATGCCGTTGCCGCGAGAGAAGAAAAAGTCGCAGCCGGGGTGGTGCTCACGGTAGGTGCGCTGCACCGGCACCCGGTCAACTACGAACGCGCGTCGTGGTTGTGGTCCGCTGACGATCTCGCGGAGCTGCTGCACCTCGCTCGGCCACAGCCGGTAGCCCGAGCGAGAACGGGCCGGCGGTCTGCTGCTGGACGGCATCGGCACCGTGCTGCGTCCATCGGATGATCGCCCCCAGCAGCGTCGGGCGAGCTTCGGACCTCTGGGCGTCGGTCGTGTCCGCACCAAACAGGCCGGGGGCGATGCGGCGAGCCTGCCCGTTGGCCCCGGCGACCATCAGCGCGACGGACGGGTGCGACCGCACGTCGGCGAGCAGGTCGGTGTCGCGGAGGACATCGTCGTCGGCCATGGTAGCCACCATTCGTTGTTCGTGCCGGAGCAGGGAGCTGAGGAGCACCGCGATGGGTGCGAGGGAGGGGCAACGGCTGGTGCCGTGAATTTCTCCTGTGTGTCTCGTTGCTATGCCGAGAATCAGAGATCTCGTCCCCGTGGGGTCACCCCCCTGGGTCGTCGTCTGCACAACAACCGGACGTCCGGGCCGGGCAGGAGCGGCAGCCCCCACCCGACCCGGTAGCCGGGTGGCTCAGTCGTCCGCGATGGTCAGCTTGACGACTCGGTCGGCGTCCACGATGCGAGCGCCGAACCGGAACGTCCCGCGGACGGCGATGCTGTCGCTGCCGAAGTAGGCGTGCTCGCTCACGGCGAGGACGACCTGCCCCCACGCACCGAGCACGGCGTCCTTGTCCACGATCAGGAACTGACCAGCGGGCATGGCGGGGGTGACTAGCGTCGGGACGCTCAGCACTGTGCGTGCCGAGAATCTCGTCCGCGCAGGTCATCACGCTGGCGGACCACTCGTGCTCCTGCGTCTCGCCTATCTGACCGTGTCGAATGCCTTCGCCGCGCTCGGACAGCTCGATGCCGGTGACGCGGGCTCCGTGAGCCTGGACGAGGTGGACGGCGTGGTGGCCGGCTCCGGACCCGATGTCCAGGACCCGGCGGCCGGCGACGTCACCGAGGACTTCTGCACCCGGTCCGATCCCTTCCCAAGGCGTCCAGCCGAGCCGGTCGGGGATGGGCGGGGTGTAGGAGCGGGCCAGTTGGCGCTGGCCGTAGATCTGCCAGGCCCGGGGGTTGGTGTCCTCGGCGGGCACGGTTGCCTCCTGGGTGGGGGTGTCGGGCATCAGGTGTGCGTGATCAGGTAGGCGGGGCCCTCGCCGCGCCGCGCTCGTTCGATGGCGTCGAGCCGGGCGAAGGCGCGCGGCGCCATCAGCTCCTGCCAGGTGGCGAGGTCGTGGACGGCCCACATGTCGTGCTCTGCGGGATCGAGGCGGATTTGGCCGAGCTGGTCGGCGGTCAGCTGGCCTCCGTCGAAGATGAGCCCCACCTTGTTCAGCGGCAGGCGCGGCCCGGCATGAAGGAAGTGCGTCAGGAGCAGCTTCGGCGTTTTCAGACTGAGTTCGAGGCCCGTCTCCTCGACCGCCTCGCGCCGGGCGGTCTGCAGCGGGTCCTCGCCTGCGGCGTCCAGGTTGCCGCCCGGGAACTGCCAGAGTCTCGAGCCATAGACCGAGCGGAGCTGGACCGGCCGGTCGTGTTCGTCGCGGATGTACAGGCAGCCGTACACCGTGTGGTGGGGGACGGTCTGCGCGTACTGCGTGGGCGTCATCGGCATGGGGCGGCCGGGCCGGGCAGGGCGGTGGTCGAATGCGAGGGCGAGAACGCCGAGCACTTCCTTGGCCGGCGGGTAGATGCTGCGGAGGTTGGCGAGCAGCTCTCCGGGCGGCCCGTCCGGGTCGATGCGCATGGTGTCCTCCGAGCTGAGCAGATCCTCGAAGGAGGGGTATGGGGTGATCCGCTGCACGATGATGTCGAGTTCCCGCCCGGTGTCCCGGTCGTGGAAGACGACTGTGTCGCCGACTGCGACGGCGCGCTTCTGCGATGTGGCCACTCTCACTTCGATCGTCTTCCGGCCTGCTTCCACTTGACGGTAGTACCGCCCGAGCAGGTGCATGTGGTGCTCTTGTGGTTCACCTCCGGTCGCCGGACTCGGGACGGTTGGGATCGCCTGCTGCGTGTCGTCAGGCATACGTGCCTCCGTTCGATGCGTTCTGTCCGTTGCGGTCTTGGGATCGCAACCGGGCCAGGAGGCGGCGGCCACGCTCCCGTGATTTCGGATCGGCGTGGGGGCGAGGAAGTGGACGAGGCTGTCGGCGCGCTAGGGCAGTTCGATCGGTCCGTAACGCGCGTGCGGCTCCTGCCTCATCAGCGCGTCGTACCGGTCGGCAACCGAGAAGTGCCAGAACTCCGTTCCATAGTTGGTAAAACCTGCGTTCTCCATGGCGTTGAGCAGCAGCGTGCGGTGGTAGCGCGCGCGATCGCTGAGGTTCGGGGCGTGAGTGAAGCAGGCCCCGTCGCTCTCCTCGGGGGAGGCATTGACGCGGGTGCCGAGGTCGAGTTCGTGGCCGTCCTGGTCGGCGAGGGTTACGTCCACGGCCGCGCCCGCGGAGTGGGGGGCGATCTCCGGCGGCGACACGTACCGGCTGGCGGCCTGGTGCAGCCGCTCAGCTGTCCAGCCGGGGTGAGCGGCGGCCAGCTCGTTTCGGTACTCGGTGAAGTACCGCTGCTGTAGGGCCAGCGGCCGGTAGCCCTCGATGAACAGCAGGTCGGTGCCAGCGGGCAGGAGCGAGCGGGCGTGCTCCAGCCGGGCTAGGACGCCCTCGCGGACGTGGGCGAACGCGCCCAGCGGATCTTGCCTGCGGGGGTCGACGCGGAAGCTGTGGTCACGCACGTCGACGAGCGGCTCCCCGCACTCGCGCACCGGGATCGCGGCGACCTGCGGATCGGACATCAACACCAGACTGTTCATCGGGTCTCCCTGTGACGGCTTGCACTGTGGCGGCGGAATTGGGGAGGCAGAGGCTAGATCGGTTTCGCGCAGGATTCGCGCGATGGTGTCCTGCAACGTGCTGTCGGCCGGGATCACGGTCTCCAGACCGCCGGGGAGCAGATCCAACTCGCGGTACCAGGAGGCGACATGGTTGTCGGTGACTTGCGCCAGGTACGCGGCATCCGCTTTCGACGCGTGGCGGACGAACGTCGTTTCCAGCGGCACGTCCAGGTAGTAGCAGCAGGAGACGCCGCGGTGCTCCCGTACCAGAGACGTGATCAGGTGGCTGTAGCGATCGGCGTACAGGATCCCTTCGAGTACCACATGAAAGCCGGCGTTCAGTGCGTCGCGTGCGATCCTGCCCAGCAGGGCGATGTTGGCGCCGCGCGCGGTGTCGTGTTCCCTGAGCACGTTCCGGCGGATCACGTCCTGGCCCACGATCGCGATTCCGCGGCCGTAGTGATCTCGCAGCCCCTGGGCCACACTCGACTTGCCTGACGCCGAGTTGCCGCGGATCACCACGAGGCGGGTGTCCTCACGGCCGGCCGCAGTTGCAGTGGACAGGCGACGGTGTGCGCCGCTCGGTGTGCCGGTCATGTGGGCCAGCCCGTCTCGCTGTAGAGCTCCCCGTTCTGGATCTTTCCGATGGCCACCCGGGTGTAGGGGACGAGGTCGTCGGGGAGCGCGGCGGGGTCCCAGAACGTCCACTGGGTGCACTTGTCCGGCTCGCGCAGTTCCGGTTCGCCGCTCCAGGTCCGGGCGCGGAAGAACAGGCCCATGCGGGGCTGGTCCCCGGCCTTGTCGATGTGGTGGACGACGTGGACGAGTTCGACGTCCCGTCGCTCGATGTGCAGGCCGGCTTCCTCTCGGGCCTCCCTGATCAGGCAGGTGATGGCGCTCTCCTGCTCGCAGTGGCCGGCCAGGGCGTGCCAGGTGGACGGCGCGAACGCGGAGTCGGGGTGGCGCAGCCCGAGTAGCACCGTCCCGTCGGGCCGCTCCAGGTAGAGGTGGACGCCGATGACGTTGAGGACCGTGCCGTGCGGCGATGCTGGGCGGCGCTCCTCGTGCGATGAGGGCCCGCTCTGCGGCGCGGTGCCGGCCGGGAGGCTGGCGGCGTGGCGCCGTACGAGGTCGCTGGTGGTGTCTGCGATGCGCAGGCGGTGGAGGTCGTCGGGGGCGAACCAGGCCAGCATCACCCCTTCCGTCAGGCGGAGTTCGCGGGGATCGCCGTTCCAGCGGCCGGCGTAGATGGCGATGGGCACGCTCGCGCCGGCGTCGTCGGAGGCGTACTCGGTGCCGAACGGGGTCAGGTCGGCGATGTCGAGGCCGGCTTCCTCGGCCAGTTCACGCCGCACGGTGTGTTCCAGGGTGGCGTCCTGGGGCTCTCGGCCGCCGCCCAGCAGGGACCACATGCCTGGCTCCCAGATCCGGCCGGGGAAGTAGTCGCGCAGGTGGAGCAGGTACTCGCCGCGGTCGTTGTAGATCAGGGCGGATGCGTTGGCGGTCTGCGGTTCGGTCTCCGGTGTGAGCTTGAGCAGCTTCGCGCGCAGGGAGGGGGAGGTCACCCTGTCCACGGGCCGCCACTCGATGCCGCCGACCTCTTCTTCCTGCAGCACCACCGGCGCCTCGGTCGCGGTGTGCAGGCGGAAGAGAAACCGGAGGTCGAAGTGCTGGTGGCCGGGTTCGCCTTTGCCCGGGTGGGCGTCGATGTCGTGGATGTCGATGTCGAACGGCACGGCCTCGTAGCCGGGCCACGGTGTCACGGCCTGGGGTGGGATCCCGGTCTCCTCGTGCAGCTCCCGCAGCGCCGCTGCTGCCAGGGACTCGTCGACGGGCTCGGTGTGTCCGCCGGGGGCGAGGACCTTCCCGCTCGCCAGGTGCAGCACGTGCAGGACGCGGCCGGGCGGGTCGACGACGATCGCGCCGCAGGTGACGTGTCCGGTGAAGGTGGTCCGGCTGGCGATGTCGGTGGGACGGTCGAGGGCGTCCAGGAGGCCGCCGAGCTGTTCTCGCTCGTGAGGGTGGCGAGCGAGGTAGGTCTCGACGGTGGTGCGGATGTGGTGGTGCGACAGCGGCATGGGGCTACCTCAGAGGTGCGTGGAGCGGGACGAGTCGAGGCGGGGTGGTCGTTCGTGTCAGCTCAGCCGCATCCCCTCCGGCGGGACTTCCTCGATGGCGGCGGCGCGAGCCGTGGGCAGGCGCCACCGCTTCCGGGCTGTCTCCGCGGCGAGCAGGGCTTGCCGCGCTCCGGGCGGGCCCCATCCCAGGAGAGCGGCTGTCTGGGCGGGGGTGGCGAGCAGGCGGGCGAAAGGGCGCCCGGTGGCGGGGTCGGCGGTCGCAGGCCCGATGGCGGTGACCCGGGCGGCCAGGCGGAGCCGGGCGTTGGGCCCCACTCCGCCGTAGACCTCGCCGGTCTCGTCCGGCACCCAGCCCAGTCGTACCGGATCGGCCAGGGTGAGTTGGGCTTCCTCGGCGGCTTCGCGGTGCAGGGTGTCCTCGGGCGTCGTGTCGGTCGTCTCCACGGTGCCGCCGGGCAGCATCGGCAGGGCGCCACGGGAGCCGGGGTCGGCCACGAGGACGACCCGGCCGTCGGGGACGAAGCACCACGCCCAGGCTTGCTGCACGGGGAGCCACTCGGGGACGGGGCCGCGGTTGAGAGGGCTGTCCCACAAAGGCCGGTAGCGGACGTGCACGTCATGGCGGTCCAGCGCCGGGACGTCGAGGATGTGTCGGCCGTCGGCGAGGTGAGCGGTGGCGGTGTTCCCGAGCCGGGCACGGTAGGCGGCGAGCATGATCTGCCCGTCCACAGGGCGCAGCCGCTGTACCGCATCCCGGGTCTCCAGGAAGGCGAACTCGGACAGCTCCTCGCGCGGCAGGCGGATGGCCTCGACTTGGTCGGGGCAGAGGGTTCCCCCATCGAAGACGAACCGGATCTCCCCGGGGAAGGGAGTGCCGGGCTGAATGTCGGGGTGGTGCGGGGAGAGGGAGTGGACGGCAAGTACGCCCACCAGGGGCAGGTTCGCCAGGCCCAGTTCCTCGGTGATCTCGCGGCGGCAAGTGACGTCCGGATGTTCGCCGGGTTCGACGACGCCTCCGGGCAGCAGCCACGAGCCGTCCTCGCGGTAGGTGGGGTGCACCAGCAGGACCCGGCCGACCTCGTCGGTGATGATCGCGGCGGCGCCGAGCCATACTGCGTGCCGGGATGCGGCGTGCTGTCCCGTGAACAGGGCGGCACGCGGTGTGACGTGATCCGAAGGGGAGACGGGAGAGGTCACGTAGCTCTGCCTTCCGAGACGGTGGACGGGCGAGTGCAGCGCGGGCGGGCGAGCGGTGATCAGGAGGCACAGCCGTTCATCGGGCGCTGCAGCTCCCCGGGTTGGTGAGCAGGGCAGCGCTGCTGGGAACGATCGGCCAGTCCACGGTGATGCGGGTGTGCTTCTTGGCGAACACGTGCGGTTCGTGGTCCGTGCCCGCCGGGGTACAGCCGGCTGCCGGGCGGGCGGTGATGAGGGGGCAGCGGGCACCGCGGTGGTTGCGCTGCCAGTGCTCGACCTGCTCGGCCATCTCCTGTGCGGCGACGTGTCCTTGGGCGCCATAGCCGTGGACGACGAACTCGTACAGGCCCTTGCCGTCGTCTCCGTCGCCGATGCGTTCGGTGGCCAGCTGGGCGAGGGAGGCTCCGCGGACGATGGCGGCGCCGGGCCAGTGCTGGGGCGGCGGGTTCAGGACCTGGTTGTCGCCGTTGGGGTCGACCTCCAGGCGGCAGAAGCCGGGCAGGGCGCCGGCGAGGTAGAGGGTGAGGGCGTCGAAGGGTTCCTGACCGCGGACGGTGATGTTGGTGCGTGTCACGGTCGGCTCGCGGGTGACGGCTGAGGCGAGTTGATCAACGGACAGCGGAGTGCCGTCTTCCCAAGACAGGTGGACTCCGGTGCCGGGGACGGTGCGACGGTTCGTCTGCCAGGCGCCGTCGCCCTGCATGGCGACGAAGCCGCAGACGATGAGCGGCTCGTCGCTGTGCAGTGCCCCCTTGTCCCTGGTGAAGCCGATGGCCCAGTGGTAGCCGTGCAGACGCAGCGGTGCGACGAGACGGCCGCCCTCGGCCAGGGCGCCGATCCAGGGCAGGTCCCAGGTGTCGACGGTGACCACGATGGCGTCGAATCCGCCGTCCGGAACCACACCGGCGGGCAGGTGCTCGGCGTCCGCAGTGACCACGCGGACGCGGTCGTACCCGGCCTCGGTGAGGAAGCGGGCGGCCCTCTCGGAGACGGCAGGGTCGATGTCGAGGGTGGTGACGTGCCCGGCCGGGCCGACGAGTTCGGCCATGAGGGCGGCGTTGTAGCCCCCGGAGCCAATCTCCAGGACACGGTGGCCAGGCCGAATGCGAGCGGCTTCGAGCATGTCGGCCTGTAGCCACGGTGCGGAAACGGAGCTGATCACCCGGCCGTCGGGCGCGTGGCGGATGGGGATGATGTCGTTGGCGTACGCCGCTTCCACAGCGACGTCGGGAGCGAAGACGTGCCGGGGCACGTTTCGGAAGGCGCGCTCGACAGCGGCGGTGCGGATGTGGTTGTCGGCGCGGAGTTGCTCGACGAGCTGGTGGCGAAGCTCGCTCACGTCGCTAACTTTCGTAGCCGGTGGAGTCGTCACGGCATTCCTTCCGGGGCTAGTTGGGCGGGTTCGGACGTGGAGCGGAGGGAGCATCGGGAGCGGCCCTGTGTCTCTGCCTGGCAGAACGGTGGCCTCGCACGGGCCGGGTGATCAGGGGGTGTCGCCGCTCATCCGGCGCTGCAGCTCCCACAGGGTCCGGAAGAGACCTGGCTCCTGGGTGAGCTGGGCGTAGGTGCCCTCCTGGACGATCCGCCCTTCGTCCAGGACCACGATCCGGTCGGCGACGGCCACGTTGGTGAGGCGGTGCGTGATCAGCAGGATGGCGCGGTCCTTGGCCAGTTCGCGCAGGCCGGCGAAGATCCGGTGCTCTGCGCGGGCGTCGAGGGCGGCCGTGGGTTCATCCATCACCAGCAGCGCCGCCTGCCGGTGGAACGCGCGAGTGAGGACCAGGCGCTGCCACTGCCCGCCGGAGAGCTGCTGTCCGCCGAACCACTCGCTGGTCAGGAGGGTGTTCAGGCCGGAGCGCAGGCCCGGCAGCATCTCCGCGGCGCCGGACGCCTCGCAGGCGGCTAGCAGGGCCGCGTCGCTGGTGTCGCCCTGCCCGAACGTGATGTTGTCGCGCATCGTCAGCGGCAGGTACGTGAACTTCTGCGGGACCAGCGCGACGTGCTCCCACGACCCCCACGGGTGCAGGTCCGCGGTGGAGGCGTGGTCCCAGGCCACGTCGCCCTCGGTGGGCAGCAGCAGTCCGCACAGCAGGCGCGAGAGGGTTGTCTTGCCGGAGCCGTTCTCCCCGACGAGCGCCACGATCTCCCCGCGTCGCACGTGCAGGGAGACGTTGCTCAGGCTGTCCTTGGGGGCGCCGTCGTAGCGGTAGGTGACGTCGCGGACCTCGAAGCGCTCCGGGGCCGTGGGCACGGGCGCGGTGCCGCGGGAGTCGGTCATGGCCTGGCCGTGAGCGTTGTCGAGGAAGTTCTGCCAGTCCTGTACGTACCAGCCGGTGCGCACCAGGCGGGCCCCGCCGTTGATGATTCCGCGCACTGAGCCGGTGGCGGTCTGGAGAGCGAATACGGCGCCGCCGCCGGCCGCCAGGCTCATCCGCCCGGAGGCCAGGAGCCACAGCAGCGCCGCCCACACTGCGGTCGAGGCGATCCCGCCGGCCACTGCTCCGGCCAGTCCCATCCAGGCACCGGTGTTCGCGGCTTGGCGTTCGGCGGCGTTGACCGAGGCGGCCAGCCGCCGGTACCGGCCGATCAGGAAAGGGCCGGCCAGGCAGGCGCGCATCTCCTCACTGGACTCCTGATAGGCCATGTGCCAGCGCAGCTTGCCCAGCATCCGGCGCCGCCCGGAGGTCTCCAGCCCGGCGAGGTAGATCACGCGGGCGGAGCGGACGTAGGCGGCGGCCTGCGGCAGGCAGGCGAGGAAGAGAAGGGGAAGAAGCAGGGGGTGCAGGACGGTCAGGACGGTGGCGCCTGCCGCGAGCGTGGCGGTGGCCGCGAGGACGTCCTGCGCTTCTTCGACGAGGTCGGGGGTGACCTGGGCGCCGCGGTCGGCGATGTCGTAGGCGTCGTTGTAGCCGGGCTTGTTGTTGGCGGCCAATTCCGCGCCGAGCGCGGCCTCGATCATCGTCAGCTCCGCTGCCCGGCCGAGCACCGGGCGCAGACGGCCGGTCAGCCAGACGACGGTGATGCCCAGCAGGGTGCGCAGGCCGGTGGCGGCGGCGATCACGGCCAGCTGCGGGGCGGCGTCCCACAGCCGCTCAGTGATGTCGCCCGAGGAGATCAGCGCGGTGATCGTGCCCGTGACGGCCAGGAGGCTGAGGGCAGCGAGGAGGCCGGTCCCGATCTGGCACACCAGCAGGCCGATGGTCGCGCCGCGGTCCACGCGCCAGGCCATCTGCACCGAGCGCCGCACGAGCGAGGGAAGGCGCCGCGCCATGGTGCGGGAGGTCAGCAGGGAGCCGGCCTGGAGCCTCGACTCGTCGCGGTAGAGGTATTCCTCCTCTCGAACACCGGCCTCCTGCGGTTCGTCGTCCGCCACGGTCTTCTTGGGCGGTTGCGGCGGCTGGTCCTGCGTAATGGCCGAGGTCATCGTTCCCCCTAGGACGGTCGCTGCGGCAGAGTCGTGAGGTCTAACGACACGGCTGCGATATCGAACACACGTCATTCGGTCGTGCTGGGGAGCCCGCCATGTCCTGCGTCAGGGATCCCCGCGGGCGCGGGATCCCTGGCCTGGCTTGGAGCGGCTGCGGGCAGGAAATGGCCGAAAGTCGACACCGCCAAACAGCGTGGGCAGCACGGCGGGGCATCCCGGGCCGTCCCCTCTTAGCCGGGATCTGGCTCGGCCTGCAGCAGCCTTTCCAGTTCTGTCTCGGCGTGGCCGACCGCGCCCGTCAGAGCCTCATGGTGGTGGGCGGACAGGACGCCGGATCCCAGTCCGGCCGCGGCGATCACCGCGTTGAGCGCGTCTATCGCCCCGTCGTCCAGGGCGGACGCGGCGACGGGGTGGTGCAGTGCGTCTCGTGCGGCGTAGGCGTCGAGGCGGGCGACGCTGACGAGGGAGTCGAGTAGGCGGGCGGCATGTCGTCCGGTGCGGTCCAGTTCCAGGGCTGACAGGCCCGTCCGGGTCTGGAAGGCGGCGGTCGGCGGATCGGGGTGGGCAAGGAGCTGGACGGCCTCATCAAGGGTGCGGTCGAGGTCGGGTTCAGGGACGGGGGTGTCTACGGGCCGGCAGTGGGCGTGCAGGAGGAGGGCGATGGCTCTCTCCCAGGGCTCCGTGGGCTGGGTGCTGTCGATCAGGTCGCGGGCCTGTTGGTTCAGGCCCTGCTCCATCAGGGCCATGATCTTGATCTGGCGGCCGTCGAGGAGCCGGTTGCCGATGCCGCGGTGCTGGGTCATGGCGTCGGCGGCCTCGGTCCACCGGCCGATGCGGGCGAGGGCGCGGGCGCCGTCCACGAGGAGGGTGACGTACAGCTCCTGGCACACCGTGCGGTGATCCTCGTCCGTGCCGGTCAGGGGCGAGAGGTCGACGGTGCGGCCGTCGATCTCGGTCTTCTCCCGCTGCCGCGCGGCGTGGTTGAGGCGGACCAGCAGGTCGTAGGCGGCCTCGCCCTGGCCGTCGCGAGTCAGCAGCCGGGAGAGGTTGACCAGCGGCATCAGCGACATGACGGCGATCGGTCCACTCAGGCGTCCGGCGTCGGCGCAGACCTGGTGCTGGCGCCAGCACAGGTCGGCGGCCAGGTCGGGCAGGCCGACGTCGGAGGCGATGAGCGCGGCGTAGTTGAGGACCCCGCAGGCGCGGGCCACCAGGTCGTGGTGGCTCGCACCTGCGGGCGCGACGGTCAGCCCGGTGAGGTGGTTGATGCGCTCCTCCAAGGGGAGCGCGGGCGCCTTGGTGCGGCGGACCAGGGGGATGCGGCTGGCTATCGCGGGGATCATCGGCTCAGCCCTTGCGCGCCCAGTCGATGACGAGTCGGCTGTAGGGCTTGTCGACGAGGAAGCGGGCGTCGTCCGCCGTCAGCCGGTCACGCGAGTCCGCGACGGCCATCCGGAAGCCCGGCTCGGGGGCGTCGTTGCCGCCGGTCGCGTCCCAGGCGCGGATCTCGCTCACGACGCGCTCGGCGAGGTCGGCGCTGCCCTCGCCGTGGCCGATCACGCCGACTTCCCAGTACCGGCCCTGCTCGTCCTCGCCCTCCCGGATGGTCAGGTATGCCAGCGACCCGCCGTCGAGGGCGGCCATGGAGCCCCACCCGAAGTGCGGGGTGAACCCGGGGCGCTGGCCCGGCAGCCGGGACAGGCCGTTGGGCAGCACGCAGGCCAGGTACAGGTACAGCCACTCCCAGGCTGAGCCCTGCCGGAACTTCACCCCGGTGTAGAGCTTGGTCTGCTGCTGGTCGAGGACGGAGCGCAGCGCGTCGCGGTCGACGTCCTGCTCGCTGAACGTCTCCAGGCGCACGTTGCCCTCGCCTGCCATCGGTACGAGGGTGTACACGTCGTCGCAGACGCCCTTGCGCAGCGGGATGAAGGTGGCCATCTCGCAGGAGACGGTCTTCCACGTGTCGCCGTCGCGTTCGAAGGCGAAGGATCGGGAGATGCTGCCGCGGATGCGCATCGGCAGGACCAGGCGTCCGCCGGGGGCGAGCTGGTCGAGGATCTTCACGGGTACGTCGCCGGCGCCGACGGTGAAGATGATCCGGTCATAGGGGGCGTGCTCGGGCAGCCCGGCCGCACCGTCGGCCATCACCGCGGTGGCGTTGTCGACGCCGGCCTCGGCGAGGTGCTTGCTCGCGCCGGAGACGAGGTCCTGGTCGACGTCGAGGGTCCACACCTGCCCGCCGGGGGAGACGATCTTGCCGAGAAGGGCGGCGTTGTAGCCGGTGGCGGCTCCAGCCTCCAGGACCTTGTGACCGGGCTGGGCGCCGAGCTGTTCGAGCTGGGTGGCGACGATGGACGGCGCGGAGATGCAGGAGATCATCTCCCCGTGCTCGTCGTGCTTGATCGGGACGGCGTCCTCCTTGTACGCGCTCTCCAGGTCGACGCCGGGCAGGAAGGCGTGCCGGTCGGTGGTGCGGAAGGCGTCGATGGCCGCCTTGCTGCGCAGGTGGCCGCTGTCGACGAGCCGCTGGGCGAGGGCTTCGCGCAGCTGGTTGGGGTCGGTTACGGGTGTCACGATGGTCTCCATTCGAGGGAGGCTAGGGTCCGCTGAGGCGGACTTGGGGGTAGACACGTCAGCTCCTTCTCCGGTGGAGAAAGCGACGTGACGGCCGAGCCACGCGGTGGCGGCCTGCGCGTCGGCAGGCACGCCCGCACGGTTGAACGCGAAGATCGCGTGATGGGCGATGACGGCCCGGATTCCGCGTATCAGTCGGCCGTCGGCGGCGAGTCGGCGCAGGCGGCGGCCGGCGTCCTCGAACTCGGCGACGCGCTCGACCCAGCCCGCTTCCGCGTCTGGGCGCAGGGCCGCGTCCGCGTTCATCAGCCGCCGCATCGCGGAGACGGCTCTGTCCAGGGCGGGCCCCTGGGGCGGGGTGACGGGGGGCCGCAGGGCGGCCCACCGGGCCCATACGTCTCCGGCTTCGAAGGGGTCCAGTCCCGCCGCGCGGATCATGGCGGACAGCAGCATCACGCTGCGCTCGCGGGCGCCGGGGGTGCCGGTCTCGGCGAGCGCGGCCGGGCTGTCGGCGCAGAACACGTCGTGCGCGACCTCCATGCCCTCGGGGCCGCCGAAGGCGTGCGTCTCCGGCTCGTAGATCCCGCCCACCCAGCCGGTGATCACGCGGTCGGCGACGAGCTGGTCCAGCAAGTCGGCGACGGGCTGTTCGGTACGCAGGCGCACGCCGGCGTCCTTGCGCAGGAAGTGGAAGCGGCGGTCGCCCAGCGCGGTCGCCAGGGCCTGGGCGGCGTCCGCGTGCGGGTCAGGAAAGGCCACGGAGGCGTGCCACCAGGACGTGTCCGGGGGGACGGGCAGGTTCTCTTCGTCGAGGGTCATGAGGAGGGAACTCCTTGCGAGGCGGCGGGGTGGGGTCAGGTGAGCAGGAGGACGCGGGTCCAACCGGTGGCGTCGGTGGCCTTCAGGGCAAGTTGGGCCCCGGCGCGGCCTTCCATGAATCCGGGTTTGGGCAGGTGCTCCCAGTCGGCGGCCAGCCGTCGGTGCAGGTCTTGGACGATCGGGGTGAAGCGTTCGGGGCTGGTGCTGTCGGCGGCGACCGCGCGGGTGAGAGTCAGCAGCCCGGCCCAGCCGTGGCAGAGCGTCGAGTCGGTGATCCGGGCGACCCGCAGCGGGTCGGTCAGGATCGCCTCGACCCTGTCCTCGGCCGCTTGGCGCCGTACAGGGTCGCCGAGGGCAAGCGCGGCGAGCTGCTGGGCGCGTGCGATGCCGGGCTGGCCGTAGCACCAGGACTGGCGGGCCGGCTCCGCTGCGGGCGGCTGGTCGGCGTCCAGGTGGGCTGTGGTGGACCAGTAGTGGTCGCCGTGCCGGTCGAGCCAGGTCGCGAACGTGCCGACGGCCTCCTCCTGGCCGGGGACGCTGACTCCGGCGCGCAGGGCGAGGGAGAGCACGGCCAGGGGCCCGGCGATGCCGTGGGCCATGCCGTTGTTGCCGTGTCCGCCTGCCATGTCCTTCCCGTCGGGGCCGACCGGCGACCACCACCCGGGCAGGATCCTGCCGTCATTGCGGGCGGGGTGTGCGAGCGCGACGAGGCAAGCGAGCACGTCGGGCAGCCGGGGCGCGATCGGGCGGCGGGACAGCAGCAGTGCGGCGAGCCCGGTCATGCCGCGGATGAGGTCCCATTCGGCGAGGTGGGGCAGCGTGCCGGCCTCCTGCCGGCGGTGGGCGGCGGCGAGCCGGGCGTCCACGACGCGGTCGACGGCCGCGCGGACGTCGTTTGCGGCCCCGTGGGCGCGGTCCAGGACGAACTCCAGGGCGGGTGCGCCGTGGAAGAGGCTGGCGTTGCTGCCGGTGCTGACGCCCCGGACGGTGGCCTGGGCGAGGTGGCGGCGGGCGGTGGACAGGTCACGGCGCTCGATGTCGAGCAGGGCCATCCCTAGGGCGCCCTCGGACAGGTCCTGCGTACGGGGCACGGTCGTCGTGGTCATGAGCGCCTGGCCAGGGGGACGACGATGCTGTGGGCCCGGCCGCCGATCCACCCGTCGGCGTCCGGCGGGGGCGCGTCGTGCAGGGTGGCGATGCCGAGGGGGCTGGCGTCCAGGTGCGCGCGCAGGAGGTCCAGGTCGACGTCGCGGGTGAGGTCGAGGGGCAGCTGCTGGTCGTCTTCGGCGAGCAGGACCCGATCCGGCACGCGGAACCGGGCACGCCAGACATGGAGTTGGTCCGCCCACTGCTGGAGTGGGGCGGTGCGGGCAGGCAGCGTACGGCTGCGGATCTTCCACCGGGCGGTGGTGAGGATGGTGCGACGGTAGGTGAGGGCCGGGGTGAAGGGCAGGGTCCAGGCGGCGCCCCAGTCGAACCAGGTCACTTGCGGGTACGCGGCCCGGCTGATCTCGCCGAGGAAGCGGGCCATCGGCGGGGTGTAGTTGTTCCACAGGAAGTTGATGGCGGTGGGGGCCAGCAGCTCCAGCGGCTTGCCCGTCGCGGACTCCACCAGCTGGGGGCGGCCGTCCGCGACGGTGACCGCCAGGTCGCGTGGGAAGAGCACGTGCGGTTCGGGACGGCGGAATTCGCCGACGCTGACGATCCGGGGCAGGGCCTGTGGTGCGCGGGTGAGCAGGTCGGCCGGCACCCGCCCGGCGTGGAAGGAGAGCTGCGCGAGTTCCGCCTCCGGATCGACGGTGGGCAAGTTCGCGTACGCCGTCTCGGTGCCGGGCAGGAGGTGCCAGAACCGACCGGTCATCGATCCGGCTGAGCGGGAGACGGTCAGAACGTGCAGCCGGAAGTCGCCTCGGTCCAAGGCCGGAAGACAGGAGGCGTGGACCTGTGCGGCCAGTTCGAGGTGGGGTGCCAGGGCCTGGGGCTTGTCGCCGGCCGCTGCTTCCAGCTCCTCGATCATCGCCCCGGTCAGCGCGACGGTGCGGCTGCCTTCGGCGGCTGCGGTGCCGGCCAGCTCCAGCAGCAGGCGGTCGCGCCGGGACATCGGCCGGGGCGGTTCGCTCGCCGTGACGAACCCTGCCGGGAAGCCCACGCCCCGGTCGGGGTCAGTCACCGCTTCCACTGGCACCGCCGTGTTCTCGCCGTAGCGCTCGGAGAACTGCTCGATCCACCGGCGCCAGGTCGGTGTCCCGTTCGGATGGGTGACCAGGCGGGCCAGGACGGTGGCCGCGGTCTCCGATTCGGTCAGCACCTGCTTGGGCAGCCGCACGTCGGCGTCCAGCCGCAGGTCGCACGCTGTCCGCAGACCGGCTGCCTGGGTGTGCGTTGCAGGCGGTAAGACGTCGGTGGGGTCGGCGATGGTGGCGGGAGCGCGCAGGGAGGAGCGCAGCAGCCGCACCCGCAGCAGTTCACCCAGCAGCCGGTCGCGCGCCGTGTCGCTCACGGCGGGGAACTCCGCGGCCAGTTTGTCGGACAACTGGCGGTACGTGATCGGCGATCGCGCGAGGTCGAGTACGAGACGCAGCGCGGGGCTGAGGGCGAGGCGGAACTCGGCATCGCCCTCGGACGGTACGTGGATGTGCTGGTCGCGCTGTCGGATCAGGGTGTTGACGCAGACCTCGGCGTCGGCCATGCGCGCAGCGTCGCTCTCCCAGGCACTGAGTATCTCTTCGAGCCCCACCGGGTCGGGGCGGGTGACCGCCTGGTGCTTCTCACCGAAGCGCACGGACGTGGCCTGGGCGAAGCCGAGCGGGGCGACGCCGGCGAACAGGCCGTAGGGGGTGGAGCGGCGGGCGTAGCGGATCGCGTAGCGGGCGGTGGCCAGCGCCGCCCGGCGCATCCGGCGCACCTTCGGTGTGCGACCGTCGATGATGGCCTGCACCTGGTCCGCCAGGTGAGGGCTCGCCTGCGACACGGTCCGGCGGAAGTCGGTGTCGGACCACACCGTGCTCAGCCACACGCGCCACTCCTCCACGGGCGCTTTGGTCACCGGCCAGGGCGGCATGGCGGGCTCGGTCGTGTGCACCGCGGCGCGCAGCATGGCCTGCCCCGCGCCCTCGTACAGGCTGGACCGGTGCCGTGTCATCAGCGCTCTCCTCATCTTCTGCGTGGCGGGCGGGGCGGGCCGGACGGGGAGAGCCCCGTCCGGCCCGCGTTGCCGGGGTGTCCCGGCTTACGAGGTGGTGCAGGCGCTGGGGCAGGAGCTGCCGCAGGTGTCGCCCGTGCTGCACATCAGGACCGTCTCGGTCGCCGGCGTGCCCTCGATGAAGGTGATGTCGAGTCCGAACGGGTCGGTCTCATCGGTGGTTGCCAGGTCCGACTGCACGGGGGCGGTCGGCCTCTCCGTCTGCACGGCGGTCATGCTTGCCTCCTAGTGGCGATGGGTGGTGCGGGATCCCGGGACCCGGTCGGGGCCCGGAGCTTGGTGCCAGACGGTGGCGGGCGAAGGCGTCGCCTGGTCCAGGACGTCTGGGAGTCGATGGGCCCCGTGCCGTCAGGCTGCTACGGGCTGCGCTTCCTGGTGGGCCTTCGCGGCCTGGTTCAGGACCTTGGTGAAGTGCTCGGCGCGTTCGTCGCCCTCGGCCTCCTGGGCGCGGAGGTCTCCGAAACGGGCCCAGTAGCGCCGGCAGACGTCGCTGTTCATGAGCATCGAGGCGTAGAAGGGCAGTTGTCCGTCGCGGACGAAGCCCAGGCGGTCGCGCAGGCTGAGGGTACGGATCTGCTGGTTGGCATGGAGCAGCTGCATGTACTCCTCGACGTCCACGTCCTCGGGCGCCCAGAGCTTGGCGAGGTCGGCGTTGGTGGACATCTGCGCCAGCCAGTCGAGCTGGTTGCGGGCGACAACCGCCTCGTTGCGCTCGGCCTGGTGCCGCGCGTCCTGCCTGAGCCGGGCGGCTCCGACCACGGCCGTGGTGACGGAGACGGCAGCACCTGCAGCGAGGACGGCGGTGGTGAGCTTCATCTGTCAACGATCCTTTCGCAGAGCGGAGTTGCGGCCGGGAGGCCCACTGGTGGAGAACCTGGGGTTCCGCTGCTTCACGCGGCCCCCGCGAGGACGACGGTCGGGCCTTCATCGGCAGAGCCATGCGCGGTGTACCGGCGGCGCACCGCCTTCAGAGCGACAGCGATCGGCGGCAGACCCACGGTGGCCCTGCGTGCGTCGACTGACTCCGGCTCGCGCAGCGGGCACAGCTCGATGCCGTCGGCGCACAGCAGGAGCTGGGTGCCGTACTCCTGGTCGCGCCCGCTGGTGATGAGGGCGCGATCGTGCAGGTGCGCCCAGTGCTGGACCAGCGCGTCGCCGACCTGGACCGCACGTCCCAGCAGGGTGGTGGCGGCGCGCTGAAAGTCGGGTTCGTCGTCGCTGTGCAGGGCGATGCTCCACGCGGCACGGGCCGCGTCGGGGCCGACGAGGCGGTGGCCGGGCCAGTCGTGGTCGGCCAGGATGCGGCGCAGCACCTTGGTGTTGACGTGGTCGGTGTGCCGGCCCTGTCCGAGTTGGACGGCGTCGAGCTGGTCGCGCACGCGCTTGGCCCGGTGCGTGGCCGATTCCGTGGCGCGGGCGATCAGCTCGCGGGCGAGGTCGGGCCGCTGCGGTTCGTCAGTTGTCACGCGTTGCTCCGATCATCCGGAGCCGGCTGAGGCGCGTGGACCTGGCAGCTGATCAGCGCGCGGAGCCCGGCGCGGTGCTCGGCGGGGAGTTCGAGGCGGGCGACTCGATCGCCGTCGCGTCCGGGGCCAGATCCGCACACGTCCCAGCCGTTGTCGGTGAGCCGACGCAGGAGGGCAGCGAGGGGTTCGGCTTCGAGAGTGTGGCGGGCCAGCGTCTCGGCCCGTACGACTTGGAGGTCGAGTCGGGCGGCGAAGTCGGACGCCCACAAGGTGATCAGGCGGGTGATGTCATCGGACTGGCCGGGCAGGGTGTGGACGCTTTGGAGGAAGAGGCACGGACCCTGACCCCATCCGAGGTCGGGGTCACGCTCGGGGATCATGCAGGCCAGCAGCTTTCCGTCCTCGTACAGTCCGGCGGACATGGTCTGCGCCTCGCGGAAGAGCGCCGGGATGTCGGCGCGGGCGGGTACGGGCAGGCCGTGCATTGTGAGCCAGCGCTGGCGGTCCTGGACGAGGGCCGCAGCTTCCTCGCGCTCGGCCGCCGTGCGCAGCATGCGCATCTCGTAGATAGCGGTCGGCGGCGTCTGCGTGAAGGGGACGGAGGCGGAGCGGTACTCGCTGGCCGCTGAGGTCGTAGGCCGGGTCACCGGCTTGCCCCGCTTCGCGTCGCGTGGGCTGCCTGCTCGGCCGGCAACAGCTGCCAGCCGTGCGCCAGGACCACCAGTTCGGTGGTGTCCTGTGCGCCCGTGTCGGCGAGGAGCTGGTCGAGCGCGGCGCGCTGGTCGGCCGGGGCGAGCTTGGCGGCGACGGCGATGTCGCGCGTATCGCTGTGCTCAGCGACGGCTCGCAACAGCAGCAGCTGCTCAGGGCTGAGCTTCGGAGCTGGCCTGTCCGCCGTGGGAGAGGCCACCTGCTGGGTGGTGAACAGGCGGTGCACGATGACGGGGGGCTTGCAGCGGGGCGGGCAGTGGAGGCTCGCGCGGATGTCGCGGATGTACTGGCGGACGGTGACCGCCGAGAGCCCTGTCTTCGCGGCGATCTCTTGGGATGCACAGCCGTTCGCGAGGTGTTGGGCGACGCGCTGCAGCGTCGGCGTCAGAGGGGTGATCGGTGCGCTGGTCGTCACGGGCGGGGTCACGGTGTCTCTTTCTCGGCTGGAACGGACGGTCACCGGGGTGGGTGCCGCCGGTCCCCGCGGGGGACGGGGACCGGTGGCACCGGCCCGTGCGCGGCGGTCGGGATTCACGGGGTGCCGCGTACGGGGGCTCATGCGGCGGTCGGGTCGGGGCGTGCCCAGGCGGCTTCGGCGGCGAGGCGTTCGGACCACTGGATGTGGTCCTCGTCGAAGGCGGCGTCGGCCAGGCGTATGCGCTGGACCTCGCCGGTGCCGGCGGGCGGGTAGGTGTGCTGGACGTCGCGCCACAAGCGCTGGAGGACGTAGTCGCGGTCGAAGGCGTGGGCGCCGTGCAGTTCCATGGCGTCCTGGGCCGACTGCACGGCCCACTGGTGGCCGAGGTACTTGGCGTTGATCAGGTCGGCGTCGCAGGGCAGGCCCTGGTCGAGAAGGTGCACGGACTGGTAGGCGAGTATCCGGCCGGCGCGCAGACGGGCCTCCATGCCACCGATGCGGTCCCGCAGTACGGGCAGGTCGGACAGGCTGGCCCGATAGCGAGGACGGGCCTTGAGACGAGCAGTAGTGGCGGCCACGACCGCTTCGTGAATGCCGAGGCTCACGGCGGCCAGGTTGGGACGGCCGTACAGAATGCTGCTGCTCTGGGCCACGCTCAGCCCCTGGCCGATCTCTCCGACCACGTTGTCCTCGGGAACACGGACGTGATCGAGGTCGAGTCGGCCGGCGGAGAAGCCGTGCAGACCAAGGCCGGGGCGGTGCTCGGGGACCGAGAGCCCGCGGCGGCTTGATTCGACCATGAACGCGGTCAGCGCCTGGGAGGTGCTCACGCCCGCTTCGGCGGTGCGGGCGACGACGAGGTGGGCACCGGCGAGGTGACTATTGCCGATATGGACCTTGCGGCCGGTGATCACCCACTCGCTGCCGGCGCGTTCGGCTGTGGTTTCGATGCCACCGATGTGTCCGCCGGCCTGTGGTTCGGTCACGGCGATCGATAGCAGCAGGGAACCGTCCGCGACACGGGGCAGCCAGCGGCCCTTCTGCTCGTAGGTGGCGAAGTGCAGCAGGGCGCCGACGGGGATCAGGGTGGCCTGCAGGATGGCTGCGGCAGCCGCCGAGATCCGCGCGATGCGGTGGACCAGGATGGTCTTGGCCACATGTCCGGCACCCAGCCCGCCGAAGGAGGCCGGGATGGTGACGGCGAACCAGCCCCGTGCGGCCATCAGGTCGGCGACCTTGCGCTCCACCCTGCCCGGAGCGGCCTCCATACGCGCGACGCGCGACGCGATGTGCTCGGCCGCGAAGGCGTCCGCCTCGTCCCACAGCACTTCGTGGCGGGCGGTGAGGTAGGGGCGCAGCGCCGGTGGCGGTGTAGTGGGTGTGGCGGACATGGTCTCCCTCTCCCTGGGCGAAGGTCGCAACGTGGAGCGGCCGGGGATCGACTACGGCTCCCGGGTGGGGGTGGTGGAACGGCCTAGCGGACGGGGGCGCGGACCATGTGGTCCATCACCTGGGCACCGGCGTTGATGACGATGTCCCTGAGCCGTCGGGCCTCGCTCAGGGGGCGCTTCTCGGGGTCGATGACGCACACCGTGCCCAGCACGGTGCCGCTGTCATGGACGAGCGGGGCGCCGAAGTAGGAGCGGATCCCGACGGCGTCGACCACGTGGTTGCCGCTGAAGCGCGGACTGGCGTGCACGTCGTGCAGCGGGAGAGCCTTCTTGCGGGCCATGACGTCCGGGCACCAGCCGTGGTCGCGGCTCATGGTGCGGCCGACGATGAAGTACCCGCTGTCCGCCGGCGGCTGGTGCAGCCCGACGAAGGTCTGCTCCTCCAGGAAGAGATTGACGAACCCGTACAGGAACCCGGCCTTGGCGGCCATGTCGCGGGCCAGGTCGTCGAAGTCCTCGCTCGCCACGGTAGGCACGCCCAGGCGGTTGAGCAGCTCGTACCGCTGCGCCAGCTCCGGTGCCTGCTGGGTCTGTGGCCCGGTGACGGCGGTGGCGGGCGGGGTGATCAGCCCGCGGTCGGCGTCCCGCGTGCCGCGTCGCGGCAGGGACAGTGCGGGTGGGGCGGTCGGCGATGCGAGGTAGGGGTTGGGGTGATGTGACATCAGGCGTCCTGGAGGGTGGTAGTGGGCGTGTGGTGAACGCGGCTCGCGGAGGCGTTCTTCACGGCGTGGCCGACGAGGGTCAGCAGGACGCCGGCGACGTGGTTCGGGTCGCGGGCGTCACAGGTGATCACCGGTACGGAGGCAGGGAGTTCGAGGGCAGTGCGGACCTGCTCGGGCTGGTAACGGTGCGCTCCGTCGAACTGGTTGATGGCGACGACGAAGGGCAGGCCGATGTCTTCGAAGAAGCTGATGGGAGTGAAGCTGCTCTCCAGACGGCGGGTGTCGACCAGAACGACCGCCCCGACGGCGCCGCGGGAGAGGTCGTACCAGAGGTCGACGAACCGGTCCTGGCCGGGCGTGCCGAACAGGAACAGTTCCAGGGGTACGGGCGCGTCGGGCAGGCTGAGGCGGCCGAAGTCGAAGGCGACCGTGGTGGTCTGCTTCGCCTCGATGCCCGCCAGGCTGTCCACGTCTGCGCTCGCCTCGGTCAGGTACTCCTCCGTGCTCAGCGGCGCGATCTCGCTGACGGCGCCTACGGCGGTGGTCTTGCCCGCCCCGAAGCCCCCGGCGATCACGACCTTCAGCACGGTCGGCGCGGCGCCGGCGCGCGGGTGCGGCGAAGTACGCAGCACCGCGCCCGGGTCATCCGGCCTGGGGGTAGGCGATGGCATCAGGCCACTTCCTCTTCAAGCCCGCTGAAAGGGCTGCCAGCAGTTGGGTAGACGGACCGGATTCCGCGCCTGTATCGGCATAGGGGTGGGTGAGGGGGACGACCAAGGCGTCGGCGTCCAGGAGGTCCGAGACGAGGATCTTGACGGCGGTGACGGGCCGGCCAAGTCGTCCCGCCAGTTCGACCACCGATCGTCGGCGCTCCCGGCACAGGGCGAGGATCTCCTCGCATTCCTCGGCCTGTGCCGGGCCGGGCCTTCCCCGTCCTGCTTCCAGCACGGTTTCCAGACCGAGCAGGTGCCGCGGCCTGGTCCGCCCGCGCGTCAGGGTGTAGGTCCGCACGAACATCGACTCCTCGGTCGCGCGGCCGTGTGTGCTCACCGGACCTCTCCGCCCGTGCCGACGCGGACCGGGATCAGCATGTAGGGGGCGAACTTCTGGACGAGGCGCCCCATCTCGAATCCGACGGTGCCCGCATCGGCGTCCGTGGTTGCGATGACGGCGAGAATCGTGTCCACCTCACCGCGTTCGTTGCCGGGGTGGTTGTCGAAGGCCGCGCTGCGTCCGGCGCTCTGAACGAAGAAGAGGCAGTCGTCGCGCTCGATGATGACCTGCCGGGCCGGCCTCTTCTTGTGGCTGGGGCCGGTGATGTTCGCCGCGAGGGAGGCAACTCCGCTGAGGGCGGCCGACAGTTCGTCCGCCCAGTCCTTGTCGACGTCGCTGTCCAGCAGCCGCAGTCCGTCGCGCGACAGCAGGACGGCGTGCGTGACGCCCGGGACGTCGGAGGCGAACTGACGCAGCAGCCAGGCCATGTTGTCCCGCTGTCCGCTTGCAGTTGTCTCGGTTACGGGCGCGTCGCCGGTCACGTTGTCCATCGCGGGGTGGGTGCTCATAGGGATCGCTCCAGAAGGGGGAAGGGCGCCCGTAGATGTAACGGGCCACCGGGAACGTCGAGGGACGGGGGCTCAGGGCGCGGGCTGCTCTGTCGAAGCGGCGGAAGAACCGGCTCTCCCGCCGGCCTGGATGCCGTTGCGGAAGGCGGCTGCGAGCCCTGGCGTCGCCCCGGTCACGGGGGCTTGCTCCCGCTCGCGCGATGGACGGAACGAGCCGGCCTGACGTCTACGCGTGGGAAGAGCGGGCGCATCAGCAGAGTGACCTGCCTCTACGGCTCCTGGTGCCCCCACATTGCCGGGGTGTGTGACCTGGCCTGCCGTCGGGACGGCTGGAGCCGCGGCGACCTGCTGCGGCGGAGCGGATGGGCGGGCTTCCTGGTGCCGCGCGGTCGCATCGTCGACAGAGGGAATCGCTACCAGGAGCCGTGCCGGGATGACGACGAGGGCGGTGGTCCCTCCTGTTACGTTCTCCTGCAGGAGAACGGACAGCCCGTGCGACTGGGCGATCTTCGCGGCGACCAGCAATCCGAGTTGGCCGGCCCGGACTTGGCCGCTGACGTCGACTTCGTCGGGGGCTTTGAGCAGGTGATTCATCTGCGCCCGCGTCTGCGGATGCATGGGAATAGCCCGGTCCTCGACTTCGACCGCCAGCCCGTTCGCCACGCGCTGCGCGCGCACCATCACCTTCGTCGCGGGATCGGAGCACTCGCAGGCGTTCTCGATCAGCTCGGCCAGCAGGTGCGTCAGGTCCGGGCCCACATGGCCGGGAAGACCTAGCTCGGCGCCCACGGACCCGGCGGCGACGGACACACGTGGATACTGCACGACCTCGGAGACGGCGCCGCGCAGTGCCGTCGCGACGGGAACGGGCCGGCGCACGCTGCGCAGGGACTGGCCGCCCAGCACCGCAGTGCTCTCGACCTGGCGACGCATCCGTGTCACGAGGTGATCGATCTCGAAGATCTTGGCCAGTAGCTCCGGGTCGTCGGTCAGCATCTCCAGCTCGCTCAGTGCCTGAAGCGCCTTGCCGACCAGTGCGTGCTCGCGCATGGCCAGACGGCGCAGCACTTCCAGGAGGACGACGGACTGGGACTCGTCGTGCACCCGTATCAGCGACGCGATGGCCTGCACCTGGAGGGCACTCAACGCCGTGTTGATCTCGGCGTTCGGACTGGCCGACGTTGGAGCCTGCAGGTCCGGCAGCGGCGGGCGTCCCCCGCGGCACAGCTCATCCGCCGACCACTGCACCGACTTCTCGACGGCCGCCGCTGCCCCCACAGCCGCTGCCAGTGCCGCTGCCCAGTCCTCCTCCGCGGTCGCCTGCACGGCACCTGCCGCCATGCGCGCTCCGCGAGCCGCCGCCGTGGCGACCCCGGCCAGTCCGCAGCCCAGGCCGGCCAGGAGCCACCCGGGGCCTACGGCGGACACCGACCAGAGGGGGAAGGCGGCACCCAGCAGCGCGGCTAGCAGCACCAGGGGCAATGCCACGGCGCGGCGGACACGATGCAGCGTGAACGCGTCGATCGGAGGCCGCCGTCTGCGGTGGCCGGTAGCGGCCGGCCGTGCCGGGAAGGCGCTGTCAGGCATGGGAATCCTCGTCAGGTGGGGGTGACTAAGCGTGTTGCGGCGTCAGGTCTGCGCGGATCTGGCGTGTGCTGCGTGGGGCCGAACGGGGCGTCGGAACCGCGACCGCGCCGCGGTGGTGTGAGGACTGCGTCGACAGGAGCTGAAGGAGCCGGGCGCTCTGGATCAGGCCCATGTGGCTGAACGCCTGCGGAAAGTTGCCGAGCTGGCGCTGTTGGACGGGGTCGTACTCCTCGGCAAGGAGCCCGAGGTCGTTGCGCAGAGCGAGGAGGCGTTCGAACAGGGCGTGGGCCTCGTTGAGGCGGCCGATCAGGGCCAGGGCATCGACGAGCCAGAAGGAGCAGAGGACGAAGGTGCCCTCATCGCCCTTCAGGCCGTCCACCCCGGTACGGTCACCGATGGTCGGGTAACGGCGCACGAACCCGTCCGGCGAGGAGAGTTCACGGCGCACTGCTTCCACGGTGCCGATGACGCGGGGGTCGTCGGGCGGCAGGAAGCCGACGCGGGGGATCAGCAGCGTGGCGGCGTCCAGCTCTTGGGAACCGTAGGACTGGGTGAAGGTGTTACGCACCGGATCGAAGCCCTTGGTGCAGACCTCGTGGTGGATGGTTGCCCGCAGCTCGATCAGCGGGGCTACGTCGATGTGGAGGGCACCGGCCTCGGTCAGGCGGATGGTGCGGTCGACCGCCACCCAGGCCATCACCTTGGAATGGACGAAGTGTCGGCGTGCTCCGCGGATCTCCCAGATGCCCTCGTCGGGCTCCTGCCAGCGCTGTGCCAGGTGCTCGATGAGTCGCTGGTGCAGCACAGCGGTGTCGGCGCACCGGGCGACACCGCTCTCGTGTGCGAGGTACAGGGTCTCGATGACCTCGCCGTACACGTCGAGCTGCAGTTGGTCCGCCGCCCCATTGCCGACCCGTACCGGGGCCGAGCCCTCGTAGCCGGGCAGCCAGGACAGCTCCCGTTCCCGCAGGTCACGCTCTCCGGTGATCCCGTACATGATCTGCAGGTTTTCCGGATCACCGGCCACGGCGCGCAAGAGCCATCGCCGCCATGCCTGCGCCTCCTGCCGGTACCCGGTCCCCAGGAGCGCGGCCAGCGTCGTGGAGGCGTCCCGCAACCAAGTGAAGCGATAGTCCCAGTTCCGGTTTCCGCCGATCTCCTCTGGCAGCGACGTGGTCGGCGCCGCGACGATCCCACCGCTCGGCTCGTACGTCATCGCCTTCAGCGCGATCAAGGATCGAACCACGGCCTCGCGATATGGCCCCTCGTAGGTGCAGTCCCGTGTCCAGTCCTCCCAGAACGTGAGCGTCTCGGTCAGCGCGGCCTCGGGGACGGGAACGTCGGGCGCCGCTGCGTGGGACGGGCACCAGCTGAGGACGAACGCCACGCTCTGCCCGGCGGCGACGGAGAAGGCACTGACCATGACGCCGTCCTTCTCCACCTGCGGGACGCAGGTGTCGAGCCACAGAGCGTCCGCGCCGGCCTCCGCGACCATGCGCCCACCGACTTCGTGAATCCACGGGCTGACGCTGCCGTACCCTGGCCGTGGACGCATGGCCGAGATCATGGAGACCTCACCGGTCAGGCCCTCGACGATCCTGATCACCTGCGGTGCCCCGTCGCGCGGTGGCATGAAGTCCCGGACACGGACCGAACCGGCCTCGGTGCGCCATACCGATTCGAGGACGAGCGAGTCACCGCGGTACCGGCGCTCGGCGACTGCTTCGGAGCTGGAACGGTCGGCAGGAGCGGCCGGAGCGATCCGCCAGGTGCCGTGTTTCTGCGTGCCGAGCAAGCCGGTGAAGACGGCCGGCGAGTCGAACCGGGGCAGGCACAGCCAGTCGATCGAACCGTCATCGCAGACGTGGGCACTGGTCTGCATGTCACCGATCAATCCGTACTGCTCGATGCGCGGAATCCGTTTCATCGTGTGGATCTCCGTGAGCCCCGCAGGTCCGGGGCGGTATCGGGGCCGCCGCAGCGGCCGGGAATGGTGGGAAGAGGAGAGGCCGGTGGTTACCGGAGCGAGGCAGGGGCGTTCCGGGGCGGCGGCAAGTCCTCGTCGGCCCCTGCAGGGCTGGCCGCGCGCTCACCGCGAAGAACCAGCCAGGCCATCGGCCCGAGGACCAGCCCGATAACGACGGCCCCGGTCACCGTCATGTCCGCGGTACCGAAGCGGCGAAGACGAGACAGGCCAGGGCGACGGCGAAGACCGCCCCGCGCAGCACGTTGATCTGCGGTTTCCGCCAACGCCGCCCGCGCTTCGATCGGATCGGCTCGGGACCGCCCCGTTCCACGTGTGCCATCAGCTCCTGGGTGGCTTCGGCAAGCTTGACCAGGTACACCCGGCTCGGCACGTAGCCCTCGGGAATGCTTTCGGAGCAGAGCCGTTGCGCCCGCACCAGGACAGGGCTGCCCAGGTCGGTCCGTGCTCCCAACTGAGCGACGTGACCGCGCAGAAGTCGAACGAGGTCCTCTACATCGGCAGCGTTCTCGGGCAGCGGCGAATCCTCGCCCAGCACGAGCGTTGCCGTCTCCGACGCGGCAACCACGTGATCGCGCTCTGGCGCCAGCACCACGGTGGCGGACTCTCGCCGCCCGCGCCCGCCTCCGATCTGGCTGTCGCCTCGGCGATGGTCCAGCGAAAGGCGCATGACACAACTCCTGTTCGGATTAAGCCAAAGTGACCCCAAGTCACCAAGTGGCACCGACGACTGACGTGCGAAGTGAGTGATCTGGTCGCTACGTTGAGCGAACCGTGAATCACGGCCGAGCGGTATGCCCACACCGCCCGCAGGGCCGTCAAAGGCGTCAAAGATCATTTCGGAACCGAGGGACAGTCCATGGCCCGTGAACGCAACGTCGCCCTCGCCGCACTTCTGCGCGAAGCAGGCTGGTCCCAGCCACAAGCAGCCGCCGCGGTGACCCGCGTGGCCGCGGAGAGCGGAGTGCGCGAACTTGACGCGATTTCCCGCTCGCACATCGCCATGTGGGTCCAGGGCACAAAGCCCAGCGGCAGAGCGCCGCATATCCTGCGCGAGACGCTGTCCCGCAGACTCGGCCGCCGCCTCTCCCTGGCCGACCTCGGGCTGGAAGAAGCGCCGACAGGCACGACCGACACCGGATCCGACTGGAGCGTCGACCCTCTGACCGCACTGGCCGAGCTGGGAAGCGACGATCTCGATATGCACCGACGTAAGCTGCTGGCCACCGCCGCCTACTCCGCGGCTGGCCTTGCCCTGCCCACTACCTCGTGGTGGGCAGCCGCCCCCGCTGCAGCGGCGAACCGCCGACCGGCATCCTCGCGCTCGGTGACCCAGGCGGACATCGACGACGTCCGCGATCTCACGGTTTACTACTCCGCGCGCGACCAGCAGCGAGGCGGCGCTTCTGGCCGCAAGGCCCTCGCCAGCCACCTGCTCGACGGTGCGGTACCGCTGCTTGGCGGCCGATTCCGTACAGATCAGCTCCGCCGCGACACGTACTCCGCCGTGGCGGAGATGACTTACCTCGCCGGTTGGATGGCCTTCGACGCCAGTGAACACCGCACTGCCCAGCGCTACCTCACCATTGCCGCCCGCATCGCGGCGGAAGCTGGAGACGGACCGCTCGGTGGTCATGTCCTGCGTGCCCTGGCCCACCAGGCCGTGGACCTCGGACATCCACGCCGGGCGCTGGACCTGGCGGACGCCTCGATGTCCCGCGACCGCTACGGCCAGGCCAGCCCTCGTGAAAAGGCGCTGCTGGCGATCGTCCACGCACGCGCCCTTGCGTCCGACGGCGACCGGGCTGGCACCCTCGCGGCCATTAGCCGCGCGGAACGGGACCTCGCCCGCGCCGACGCCACCGAGGCACCGGCCCGCGTCGGCTTTTTCCAGGAAGCCTCCCTCGCACACGAGACGGCCTGCGCTCTGCGTGACATGGGCCAGCCTCGGGATGCGGAGATCCACTTCAAGCGCAGCGTGGCCACGCGCCGACGCCAGCAGTTCGCCCGTACCCACAGCGTGACGCTCGGCTACCTCGGCGCTGTCCAAGTCCAGCAGGGACGCCTCGACGAGGCATGCGCAACCTGGAACGAAGCACTCGACGCCATGGCCGGTATCCAGTCCGGGCGAGCCCGTGACGTCATCGTCCGCATGCAGAGCGACATCTCGCCCGTCCGGCAGCGCGGTGGTCGCCACGTCGCCGAACTGGACCGTCGCGCGCGAGGCATGTTGCGCGCCATAGGCTGACCACAGAACGGTTTCGCGGCGCTGACCGGAGGCCGCCGCGCACGCTACGCCCAGGGAGAGGAACGAGCGCTGATGCCGACCTACGAGGTCAAGTCGATCGCAACGGTCGTCGGCGGCCACACCCGCGTACAGGACGACTACCAAAGCGGGGTCGAATCGATCATCCGGCTCGACGACGCGTATCCCCTCGAAACGCTGCAAGGAATCGAGGAGTTCTCCCACCTGACCGTGACCTGGCGCTTCCATCTGGCCCGACCCGAAGACGTCCAGCTCCACGCACGCAGTCCAAGGGGAAACCAGAACTGGCCGGCGACCGGTACGTTCGTCCACCGCAACCACCGGCGCCCCAACCAACTGGCGGTCAGCTACCCGCGGTTGCTCAAGGTCGAAGGCAGGGACCTCCTGGTCACCGATCTCGACGCCGTCGACGGGACGCCCGTGATCGACCTGGCACCGTACTTCGAACAGATGGGGCCTCAGGGCCCGATCCGTCAGCCCGCATGGCCTGGCGAGATGCTTGACCCGAACTACTGGGCGAAGGCAAGTGAACGGCCCTCCGAGAATCCCCTGTAGGGGAAGTGGCTGAGCTGCCCGACTCGTCAACCGCACGGCCGGGAGCCATTTGGAAGTCTGGCTCAACCCGCAGCCCTCGCGTACCGGAACTCACACCACGTCTCCTTGCCGCTGCTCTCCCACGCGTCTGAGATCGCATCGACAAGCCGGATCCCGCGACCGGATTCACCGTCGGGCGCGGCTTCCTTGAGTACGGCTGGGGCCGGATTGTGATCGGTGACCGAGACGCGCACCACGTCGACGGCCACCGTGATCCGGAGCACGACTTCTCCCTCACCGTGAATCACGGCGTTGGTGACCAGCTCCGAGACGGCCAGTACGACGACCCCCGCCACCGGCTCCGAAACACGGCACCGCCGCAGGAACGCCCCGGCTGTCTGCCGCATCTCCCCAACTTTCGCGAGATCAGGGAGAAAGGCCGCCTGACAGCCATGGGATGCCGCCGGTATGCCTGCCCTCGCCGATGTGCTGTGCCGGTCTTCGTGAACCGACCTCGCGCATGACATGCCTGCCACGTCGGCAAAGCTACGGATGCCCCCGCCGGGCGGGGTCTCCTCTTGGAGCCTGGTCATGGGGGCTATCGCACCGCGTGGCGACGCCGTCGACCAGGGGAATCCCGAGGGGGAAATATCTGTCAAGGGGGAAAGTTGGAGGGGGAATTGAGGCCATGATTGGATTCCGCCCACCAACAGAGGTCACACTCATGCCAGATCCGTTCGCCGACCTGCTCCTCCGGCTCCGGCAGGAGGCGGGCAGGACGCAGGAGGAGCAGGCAGACGCGATCAACGCTGTCTCCGGCCGGGACACCATGACCCGCCGAGAGATCAGCCGCTATGAGAACTTCGAGAACGTCCCTACCAATCACACAATCGCCCACATCGCGGCGGCCTGCGGTGTGCCCTTCGAGGAACTACAGCGGGAGGCCAAGGCTGCCCGCGCTCGGAAGAGAAAGGGGCATGCCAATGCAGAGGAGGACCAGGACGCCGTGAAGCGTCGCACGCTGCTGGGTGGCGCCGCTGTCGGCGTGAGCGCGGCTGCCGAGCCCTGGGGGCGCCTCGCCTTCGCCCTCAGCAAGGGGTCCAAGATCGATTCGCCCTCCGCCGTCGCGCTCATCGACCGGGCCGCTGAACTACACGTCCAGGAACTCAATCTCAGCGCCCGGCGGCTACAAAGCACGGTCGAGTCGCATCTTGACGCGATCACCGCGGCTCTGCCTCGTGCCGGCGAGCACGAGCGGGCTCTCACTATCGCCGCCGGAGAAACCGCCGCCCTGGCCGGTTGGGTTGCCTGGGATTTGGGTGAGCACGACAAAGCCGACGCCTACTACAAGGTCACGTCGCAGTGTGCGACGACCGCCGGGCACCCTCCGCTCCGAGCCCTGGCCCTGACCTACAGCAGCTACGGCGCCTCGACGCCGAAGGCGAAATTGGAGTTCCTTTCCCAGGCGGCCAGCGATGTGCGAGGCCACGGCAACGCTACTGCTGCCGCTTGGGTCCTCGGCAGGCACGCCGAGGAGGCTGCGGCGGCCGGCGACGAGATGGGGGCGCTCCGGGCGTTGGAGCGAGCGCGCTTCGCCTACGACTTCGCGGATCACACCAACGAGCAGGCGTGGGTCCGGTTCGTGACCCCGTACCGCATGGACTCGCTGGCCCTCTCTGTATACGGGCAGTTGGGGCGTCCCGAACTCACCGCTACAGCAGACACCGCAGTCGACCGCCTCGGAGACGAACTCCCGGACGGAGGCGTCGTGGTCCTCGGCGATCTCGCTTCGGCCCTGCTGCGTGGAGGTGACGTCGACCAAGGGGTCTACGTGTCACGCCAGTTCGCCGCCGCAGCACAGGCCAAGCCCAACACGATGGGCAAGGAGCGCGCATCGACTATCGCAGCGTCGCTCCCGGACAGCGAGCAGGAACTCAGCCTCCATCTGCGGCAGTTCGCATCCTGAGTCCCTGCGCGGCACGCGTACAAGCTCAGGACGCGAACGCAGTCGTACGGCTGGTCGGTTGCTCCGCAGACCCTATGCCGTCTCCTCGACAACCCAGGACAGGTACGCTTCCGACCCGCCGCTCACGGGCACCGTGATCCACTGGGGGACGTCATACGGGTGCTTCTCGTGCAGCCACGCCTCCAGAGCCGGGAGACGGTCCGTCGTGGTCATGTACGAGATCCGCCACTCCTGCGCCGTCTCAATTTTCCCCTTCCACCAGTAGAAGGCGGTGATCGGTGCATCGATGTGAACGCCCGCTGCCAGCTTGCTCTCGACTGCGCCACGGGCCAGCGCCTTCGCCTGATCCTCGTTGTCGCTGGTCGTCTGCGCGATCACAATCTCGTTGGCCATGCAATTACCTCTCCAGCTCGGGTACCGCGACCCTATCTAGCCGCTGGGGGGCCGACCCCAAGGCCATCCGGGCGGCAGTCCGGACGTTGTCAGCGCTGCTCCCAGTCATAGGGCAGGTCGTCTAGAAGGTCCGCCTGGGGTAGTCGGCGGTGCCGGGCCGGCACTTCGAGGCGGTGGACCCACGGGTGATCCCCGTACGTTGCGAGGATGGCTTCGGCGAGCCAGATGCTCTGTGTCGGCCCGAGCGTCGGAAGTACTGCGGTGAGGTCTGTCTCATCCTTGGGCCGGGGGTTCTTGGCTTTGTAGTAAAGCTGGACTTCAGGGCGCAGGTAGGGGATTCCGGCCGTGCTGATCGCGCCCAGCTCCGCGACGGGGCGGTGCACGGCAGTGTCGCGGCGGGACACCCACAATCCGTCTTGCGCTTCGTCCAGCATGATTTGGAGGCGCCACGGCTTGCCAGGCCCAGGGCGGCACCAGATGTCGTGGACGCCCATGGGCAGGTACTCGTCGGGTAGCCAGGGACGAAGCTTGCCGGGCGGATCAGCCGCCCACCACTCCCATCCGGCGAGCACATGCTGGGCGGCGTGCTGGTCTTCGCGCAACAGCAGGACATCGATGTCGCCGTGCTCTCGGATCGCGTGTCCAACGGCGAGTTCGATGGCGTGGCCGCCCGCGATCCACCAGGTGCAGCCCGCTCGTGAAAAGAGGTCAGCGACTTCAGCTAGCGGGGCAGGCTCCCACGCGGACGGGTCGGTCGTCATCTTGGGAGCGTAACCGCTCAGCGGCAGGTCAGGTCCTCGTTGGACAGGAGCTCCTTGCCGCCGCTGCTGCGGTGCACTCGCGCGATGCGCGCGTCGCCGACAAGAGGAACGTTGGTCCGGCGGGTTGGCCAGAGCCAGTGAGACGGATCAGACCGTCGGCCGCCTGTTGGAGGGGGAGAGTGCCCATACAGGGATCCCGAGACCGGGGAGGTAGCGGGGCGCGACCCGGGCCGGCTCAGCGTGGGCCTTGCGGTCATCGCCTCATCTCCTACGAGTCAGGCACGCGGCACGAGCATGGTGATGTGGGGAGAGACGGCCACGGTCAAGGACCTCCATTTGACCAAGTGAGCCAGTGAGCCAGTGAGATGATCAAGCGGGAGATTGCTCGGTGAGTAGGGGGTTGACCATGATCAAGGGCGCCGCGCTGCGGGGGTATTTATTGGAGGAGGCGCTTGCCTGGCTTCTGCGCTCCTCCGGCTACCGCCTGTTGGTGCACGAGAGCCAGGACCCCGAGGAGCTGGCGACCGAAGGGAACACGCTTCGGGTGCGGGGTCGGGGAGCACTGCATCAGGTGGACGTACTGGGGGAGTTCGCGTTCACACCGGCGTTCTCGATGCCGGTGCGGCTGTTCCTGGAGGCGAAGTTCTACCAGGAGCGTTGCGGACTGGAGATCGTGCGCAACGCCCACGGCGTGCTGCACGACGTGAACGAGAACTTCGTGATGCACGCCGGTAGAAGGCCGCGGCAGCGGTACCAGTACGCGTATGCCCTGTTCTCGACGAGCGGGTTCACGCCGGACGCCCAGAAGTACGCCTTGGCCCACCAGATCTCGCTGGTGGATCTGTCGGGCGCTTCTTTCGCATGGCTGCTTGGGACGATCGGTACCACTGCGTGGACGCTGGAGCAGGCGCAGTTCCACCTCGGGACGTCCGGGACATTCCCGGTGACGTGGATGCGTACGGAGCTGCGCAAGGAGCTGGGGACCTGGACTGCGTCTGCGGGGCTGCTGCCGACGCCGGCGCCAGCGGATGGCAGATTCCGGGACGAGGCTCAGGCGGCGATCGCAGGCTTCGCAGCCGCGCTCCAGCAGAACAGCGGTGCCGAGTTGCTGCTGGGCTTCCCGTCGGCACCATTCATCCTGCCGCTGGCTGTCAGCGATCACCTGGCGTTCACCACGTACGCGGATGCCAAACCGGACCATCCAGTGCGCATTCGGCGACGCGGCAATGGCGGTTCGGCGGAGTGGACGCTGTCGCCGCTGGGTGAGGAAGGTGCGTACGAGCTTGCCTTCAAGCTGCCGAAGCAGGTGGAGGACTGGATCAGTGACGTCGAGGGGAAGGAGCGGCGGCGCACCCTAGAGGTTAAGGAGCAGTTCCTTTCCGCGATCACGATCTACCGGATGAACGGCGGTGGCGTGCGGGCGTATCAGCTGCGCTACGAGGCGAGTTCCCTCTCGCACTTCTGATTCCCAGCGAGGAGGAATGTCGGCCTCCCCGAGGGCGGGGAGGCCGAGGTCTGTCAGACCGGCAGGTAGGGGCTGGGCTTGCCGTGCCAGCTGATGTTCAGCGCGTCTCGGGCCCGCGTAGTCGCCACGAAGAGCAGGGAACGGGCCTTGCGCTGCTCGCGCTCGTAGCGGGGCGGATCCTCGGTGCGGTAGCGGTCGATGACGTGCGTGCGGGGGAGGATGCCGTCACTGGCGCCCACGATGGCGAGGCGCTGGTACTCGAGGCCCTTGAAGCGATGCATCGTGCCGACGTGGACCTCGCCGTCACCCTTGGGACCGTCCTTGGTGAGTTCGGCGCAGGTGATGCCGGCCTTGGTGACCAGGTAGTACATGGTCTGGCTGACCATGTCGCGGTCGGCGACGCAGACGGCGATATGGCCGCTCGGGTCTATGGGTGAGCCGTTCTCGTCCGTGGAAAGCTCCTCGCGCCACGTGGCCAGGGTGGTGGCAAGGCCGGCGAGCTCGTCCTCCCAAGTGTCGTACGGCGTGAAGGCCGGGGCGGGGCCGTGGAGGACGGAACGGTATCCGGCGAGGTTGTCGGTGCCGTCGTCCAGGTCGTCGTAGTTCACCTGCTGCCCGGGCTTCACAGGGTCGACCACGCGGAGGGCCTCGGTGAGGATCTCCTTGGTGGTGCGGTAGCTGAGGGTGAGGCGAGAAGAACGGCCGCGGATGTTGATGCCGAGGCTGCCGAGGGCTACCTGGTGGTCGTAGATGCGCTGGTGGGTGTCGCCGGCGATGAACATGTCGTTGGGCAGGTCCGGGTCGGCCATGGCCCGGAGCATCTTCCAGTGCGCGGGGCTGAGGTCCTGGGCCTCGTCGACGACGATGTGCCGGTAGCGGTAGTTCAGGTAGCGCATGCCGGAGCTGTTGTCGCGGTGGATGAGGTCCTTGCCGCCGACCTCCTCTTTGTACTCGCGCCGGGCCCTGATCTTCGCGGCGCGCTCGATCTCGAAGCGGGCAGCGCGCTCGGACGCCTGGCCCCAGGTCTCCACGCTGAGCTTGTCCAGGCGGGCGGTGAACTGCTCGACGAGCTTCCAGATGTGGTTGCGCTCGGGCCGGGTCAGGGAACGGCCCCGTCCTGCACGGCGGGCCTGGAAGTAGGCGGAGCGGGTGGCGACGGACTGGCCGAGAATGACCTGCTCCCACTCTTCCAGGAGAAACTCGGCCTCCCAGCGGCGGTCGTCGAGTTCGGCGAGGAGTTGGCGCATCTCATTCAGCGCCACGTGGTCGTAGACACGCTGCCGGCCCCGGCCAGGTGCGGTGTTCTCACCCAGGACGCGGGCGGCGAGCTGGTCGATGTGAGCGATCTCGACACGGTCGAGGAGTTCGGGCTCGACGAGGGATGCCAGACGCAGGCGGAGGTCCGTGGTGAGGTTCTTGGTGAACGTGGTCAGCAAGATCGCCCTGTTGCTGCCGGGGGGCAGTTGCTCGGCCAGGTGCTTGACCCGGTGCAGGGCGACGATGGTCTTTCCGGTGCCGGGCCCGCCGGAGACGCGGGCAGGTCCGTTGTAGTGGCGGTGGACGATGCGTTCCTGCGTGGGGTGGAGAAAGACCTTCCAGGCTCGGAAGTCCCCTTCGTCGATGGCCGCCTGAACGGCATCGTCGACGGCGGTGACCTTGGTACGGCTCAGGGCCGCGGCGAAGTCACCGAGATCGGGCTCGTGGCCGAGCTCGACGGGCTGGGTGATCTCCTTGCGGACCTCGTCGATGGGCATACCGGCGGCGAGACCGTAGAGGACGTCTTTAGACAACAGCGGGGCGCCCTCGACGAGCTGGTCCAGCTCGGCGCTGTCGGTGACGGCGAGGGCCAGCTCGATCAACTGGTCAGCGACGCCCAGCTCACGCAGCTGGTCGGCGCTGTACGCGGCGAGCAGGGGAGGGGTCTCCACCGTCGGCTGGGGCTGTGGCTGTGGCTCGGGCTCGGCCCGCGGCGCGGCCCGGTCAGGTTCGGCCGGGGTCAGGGTGATCCCGGCGCGGCGCAGTGCGCTGTCGCCGACGACCGAGAGGTCGACGAACTCGATCTCGCCGGTGACACGGTTGACTGCGACCTGGAGCTCTTCGTAGACGTCCTTGCGGTGGCGGACGGCGATGACCAGCCAGCTCTCGGTGCCGTCCGCGTCTACTCCGGTCGGGGTCAGCAGCGCGCGGTAGGAGTCGTTGACCCGCGCGGACCAGATGCGCGAGTCGCCCTTGAGCTTCTTCAGCTTCAGGCCCGGTTGGTTGGGGTTGTTCCGGAAGACGTGGGAGAAGTCGTAGAACTGGGCCTTGACCGAGCGGTCGAGCTTGTACAGCTCCTGTTCGGCCTTGCGGTACAGGCTGAGCCGGGCGGTCATCGGGTGGTGCCTTCCGTATTGGGGAGCTGTACGAGCAGGGTGTCGAGGTGGTCGAGCCATGCGGCGGCGGTCCGGACCGTCCAGCCGTCCTCGGCGTAGGCGGCGTCGCGTCGCTGGGCCTCGATGTCCTCGGCGCCCTGGTGGGCGGCCACAACGGCGATCTTGAGGTCGGGAGTCTGCCAGGCGAAGTCCGCCTGCCAGCGGCTGCTTCCGAGTTCGAACCCGAAGACGGGGGCCTGCTTTCCGTGCTCGGCGAGCGTCTCGGCGAGGCGGAGAAGGGCAGGTGCCTCGTCGGGGTCGTCGCGCAGGATCTCCAGGATGTCGTCGTCCCAGACGGCGTCCCGGATGATCTTCCGGAGGGCGGCTTCCGCCGGCGAGTCCGTGCTCGGCTCCGAGGCGGCGGGCCGGACTGTGGGCTCGGGCACGAGGGTGGGCGCGGGGGCGAGTGCTGCGGCGAGCGAGTCGAGTTCACCCAGGCCACCGCACACGGCGAGAACCTCTACCTCGAAGTCCGCAGCGCTGCTGACGGCGAGCTGGACACCGTCCCCGCCGACGAGGGACAGGAACTGGGTGATGTTGGTCCAGTACAGCCAGGACCGCCACCGCAGCTTGTGCTCGTCGGTGTCGAGGACAGCGTCGCTGTCGTCGAGGACCGTCAGGGCGGTCCACCGCAGGTTGTCAGGGTCGGCCGCGTCCAGCGCGAACACGATCGGCAGACCGTGCTCGTCCTGGGTCCGGAACACATGAACGGGACCGAGGCTGTCGGCGTCGGGTACCACCGGCTTGCCGTGCCGTCGGCCAGCTCCGAAGGAGGCGAGCTGTTCGCGCAGCGCCGCGACGAGCTCGCTGCGCTTGCCGGTCGCGGCGACGGCGGTCGTGGCGGAAACAGCGGTGAGGCCGGTGACCAGGGCGCGGGCCCGGCGGGCCCAACGGGTGGCGTCAGGGTCCCGCAGATGGGCGATGAGCGTGTCGATCGGGTTGGCGAAGACGGCTTCGCCGAAGTGGGCACGGTTCCCGCCGTATTGCTCGTAGGCGGCCTTGGCCTGCTCCTGGGCGGTGCCCCGGTACGGTGGCCAGACGGGCTTGGTGCGCCCCGGCCGCCGTTCGAACAGATCGATGTCGGCCCAGGTGATCTGGAAGACGATCTTTCCGTCGGCACGGAGCCGGGTGCGCTGGGCCGCGTTCTTGGCGATGAGGTTGTGCTCCCGGCTGGCGTGGAACCGGAAGCCTTCCAGGTAGACGTGCACGCTCTGCACCGGACCGCCGACGCGGGTGAAGGTGAAGTCCGTTCGGGTGCCTTCGAGCTGCCGCTGAGCCGTCAGCCTCCAGTGCATCACGTCCGAGCCGTCGGTAAACCGCAGATGTCCGCTGGCGTGTCCCTCTTCATCCAAGGCCGCGTCGTCGGTGACCTTCACCCAGTCCCGCAGCGCGGTCAGGAAGCGGGCCTCCAGGTCGGATTCGACCTGAGCGTCGAGCCCCACCAGCCCGGTGTGCTCCACATCGCTGATGTCCCAGCCGTCCTCGCCGTCCTCCTTGAACAGCAGCGACTCCAGCATGCTGAGCGCCGCCTGGCGCGAGACGACGTCCTGGAACTGCTCGGGGGTGTAGCGGTGCAGACAGCGGTGGCAGGCGCGCCGTTGCTCCTCGGCGCACGGACATGCCTTGAGCTGTTCGTACGCCCGAGCGAGGGTGTCTCGGAAGGCACGGCGGTCGGTGAGCCGGTCCAGGTAGCCGGTGCCGCCCGGGAGAGAGTCGAAGAGCACCAGGAACCAGCGGCGCTCGCCGCTGTCCATGTCCGGCATGGAGGCCACCGTAGTGTCCAGGTGCTGCGGGTCGCCGCCGAAGTGCAGGTCGACACCGAGTCGCAGGGCGGCCCGGAAGGAGTGCACCCGTGCGTCGACGTCGGCTGTCGCGGCCGGGATGAGGATCCGCAGGGCTTCGGTCTGCAACTGGTGGGCCAGCAGCACCTGCTCCTGTGTGACGCCGTCCTTCTTGCCGCGGCGCAGCGGGCACCACGGGCGGTGGTGCTTGAGCTGCGGGGCGCGGGCTGCTGCCGATTCAAGGGCGTCGGTGTCGTGGTCGAAGACCGGACGGCCGTCCGCGCTCGCGGCCCCGCAGGCGGTGCACACGTGGAAGGGGTTCAGCCGGACCAGGTGACCGGCGAAGTCATCTCGGGCAGGAGCGTCGTAGCGGACCGGGCCGACGTTGATCCGTCGGATCATCGCCGTGCGGCAGAAGTCCACGCCGAACGTCTCGCGGTCGTGCCGCCAGGACTTCCCCCGCTCGATCTTCTCGACGGGGATGTCCACCGCGTCCACAACGGTGTAAGAGCGGCGATCACGGTCGTCCTTGTCGTCCCGGATCCGTGCGTCCTCACGCTTGTCCCGCGACGTCACGGTGGCCGGCTCCACGACCTGGAACAAGCAGGAGCCGTCGTCGGCGATCTGGCTCGTCCTGCACCGGGGGCACGGAGAGCGATCGTCGGTGGCGTCCTCGGTGCGTACGTACCCGCACCCTGGGCACACCCTCCAGGTCCGCCACTCCTGGCGCCCACCCGTCGACAGCTCCAGGCCGGTGATCTCGTGCCGGTAGCCGTTGACGTAGAAGGTGTTGCCCGGAGCCAGCTCCTGGATCGCGAAGCGGCGGGGCCGCTCATAGGAGACGGTCTCGGACGTGTACACCACCTTGCCCGTCTTCGGGTCGATGCCGTCCTCCCCGTACAGGGTCGCCGACAGTGTCGTGGACGAGTCGATGAGGGCGTAGTTCGGCAGCAGACCCAGGTCACACAGCGCGGTTTGTGCCGTGGTGTCGCCCAGGTGGAGCAGCTGCCTGCCCACCCCGCGCCGTTCGGCGTCCAGTTCGGCCTTCTGACGGGCCTGGTCGGGGTCGCTGTCGTGCAGCTCGCCGTGGGCCTCGTCGATCTCCCGCAGCCGCGCCCGAAGCGCGTCCTCGGCGCGCCGCCACTCGCCTTCCGCCCTCTCTACGGCGCTGCGCAGACCGTGCGTCGCATACGCCTCCAGGTCGGCCCCGGCCTGCTCGCTGACGCCGGCCGGGAACAGCCGCAGGAACCCCTTGACCAGCTCCTCGCCCTGGTCGAGGGCCAGCTCCACCAGATCGGTCAGATAGCCGGACGGGCCGAACAGGCGCGGCGCCTTGTGCGGCAGCGCGCGCAGCACGATGCCGTCCGCCCGGACGAGACGGCCGGCCGCGGCGAGGTCCAGCAGATGCGCCAGGTACTGGCGACGAAGGATCTCGACGGCTGACAGGTAGGACCCGGGCGGCACGATCGTGCCCGCGATCAGGTCCTTCGGGCGCTCAAGGAAGTACAGGTCACGGCGCCGCCGGTCGGGGATGGTCAGCAGGAAGGCATTGCCGGTGCGGCGACCGGCCCGGCCGACCTGCTGAGCGTAGGAGGCGGGGCGGCGCGGCAGCGCGGCCAGCACGACGGCGGACAGGTCCCCGATGTCGATGCCCATCTCCAGCGTCGGCGTGCAGGACAGCACATTGGGGTCCTTGAACCCGCCGCCGCGCTTGAACGCTTCCTCGACCTTCTCGCGCTGGTGCCGTGTCAGCATGCCCGTGTGTTCGGCGGTGACCACCTGATAGGTGCCCGCGCCGAGATAGAGCCGCCGGTAGTAGTCGTCCCTGTAGTCGCGGTCGCGGTGGTGTACCCCCAGCCCCTCGGGCCGGTCTCCGGCCACAAGGCGGCCTCGTCGGCACCGGTAGGAAGGACAGGGCTGGTCGTGCCACTGGTCTAGCAGGGACGGGTGGACCGTCTGCTCCCAGAAGCACACCGGGCACCGCACGTACGAGACCCGCACCTGCTCGTCGTCCAGCAGCCGGGCCTCGATGTTGCCGGGCTTGAGCCCGTACACCCGCACCGAGGTGTCGTTCGGGGTGCGCACCGACAGCAGTCCCATCGAGGCGAGTTCGGGCAGCAGCCGGCTCCACAGCTCGGGTGCCAGCTCACGTGGCAGCTCCAGGCACCGCCCGGCCCACCGCTCGTACCAGGAGAGCCGTCCGGTCGCGAAGTCGAACTCGCTGCCGTTCTTGGGCTGCCCGAGCAGGAACACGGGGGCTGCGATCCCCTTCGGGAAGGCCCGCATGCCCGGAGCCCGCTTGCCCCAGATGTAGTACCGGCTGGTCCCCGCCTCGTCGATGTACTTGTTGAGCCACTGATGGGCGACCGCACCCCGGGTGCGGAGCCGTTCCAGGAAAATGCGTACGAACGCCAGATAGCGAGCGTCGTCCTGCGCCACCAGCGGCAGGCCGTCCCGCACGCACTCCTCGTGCAGCTGCTTGACCAGCGAGATCACTGCCGCCGGGTCGTCGATGCGGACCTGCGCGGCAGCGGTGCGGGTCAGCTCCAATGTACGGCCGTTCCGGGACCGGAAGCCGAACTCCATGAGCGCCTCGAAAGCCAGCCGCTGACCGATCAGCCGCCACGTCTTCAGGTCCCCACCGCGACCCTGGCCGGATAGCAACCGATTCACGCCCTTGAAGCCGTGCAGGTCCGGTGGCACCACCGCCGAGAGGGTGTCCTTGTCCGTCGTGGCGTCGACGACGTTCGCGATCAGATCATTCAGCGCGGTCGGCTCGTCGTGCCGCAGGTGGTCGGCGAGGAGAGCACGGAGCGAGAAGGTGTACGAGCGGTTGGCGACGAACCCGGCCCGGTGCGCGGCGTCCTGCACCGAGTCGTTGAACATCAGCGTCTTTTTCTCGTGAAGCTTCTTGTCGAGCTCCCCACCGGTGAAAAGCTGGGTGATGGACGCGGCCGCCATCGCGGCGGCACCCGTACCGAGGTAGCGGATCGCGTTGCGCTCACCGCACGCCGGACACCAGTCCTCCTTGGCCGCGGTGTTCGCAGTCTCCCCGAAGTTCACCAGCACGAACGCCGAGTCACGGGCCGTCAGCCGGGGCTCCTTGGTCTCCCGGTCGTAGTCGTTCAGCGGATCAGGCAGTCGCAGCCGCTTACGGGTGCCGTCCAGCACCATCAGCACCCCGCCGGCACCCTGCGACGCAGCCGAGCCCCCCTTGCCGCTGGCCGCAGTGAGCAGCGCGGCCCCGGAACCCTCCCGGGCCTCCCGGTCCGTCGCGGCGATCAGGTTCCGCACCCGGGCCTTGTCCTGGCCCAGCGAGGCCCGCCGAATCTTGTACGTGTCGAACTGGACATCGTGGTCATCGCTCTCCGGCGAGAACACCGCCCACCCCGACCGCCCGCAGTCACGGCAGTAGATCGCCGGCAGGAACAGGTTCGCGCTCTGCCCCGACGTCGCCGTCGTCACCGGCGCCATACGGCCGCTGTCGGCCGCGCCGGCATCGGCCGTGCCGGCCACATCCCAGCGAAACTCCGCCTTCGGCCACGGCAGCACCCCGCGCAGCAGCCGCGACACCGAACGCGCCCACTGATGCACCTCGACGTGCACGAAGGGCCGGGGCTCGGCGGGCGAGGACTCCGGATCGCGGGCGTACGACAGCAACGCGACGAACCGCGCCAGCGCCTCGGCCGCCTTCTCCGGCTGCCGCGCCACCGCCTCGGACCAGCCGGCGGCGCCTGCACGCCACATCACGTCCAGCACTTCGGCACTGGTCTTCACCCCGCCGCCGAGCGCCTGCATCACCGCGCGAGTGAACAGATGCCGCTTGAGGTTCCCACCGAGGAGGAACGGATCGAGGTCACGGACGTCCGTCACCTTCTCGATCAGATCCAGCAACGCCTCATCGCCGGTCGCCGGATCGGGCAGCGCCAGCAACTCGTCGGGTGTCGGCATCGGCTGCATGGTCACGTCGCCAAGCGGGATGAACTCCTCGACCGTGAGCCGGTTCTCCCCGACGATGGAGTCCGCCGTGAACTCCGTACCGAAGACGTGGGTAGCCACCTCCAGCAGCTGCGCCGTGCCGTCCTCGTCCGTGCCGGAAGCAAGCGTCGCCGACGTCGCGACCGGACAGATCTTCCCCAGCGGACGGCCTTCCTCAGCTGCCCCGACGGAGGCGGCGAGTCGACGCAGCAGCATCCCGACGTCCGTGCCCTGCGCGCCGTCGTACGTGTGGAATTCGTCCACGACGACGTAGCGGATGTCCGAGTCCCGCCACAGGGGAGCGTCATCCGCACGCTGGAGGAGGAGGTCCAGCATCTTGTAGTTCGTTATCAGGATGTCGGGCGGGGACAACTGCATGTCCGAGCGGCGGGTCCGCACCTTCTCGTACTGCGTCGCCGCGCGCTCTCCGATGTAGAGGCCGGCCGACAGCTTCCCGAGCTCGGCGTTCTCCGTGAGCAGATCGTTGATGCGCTGCGCCTGGTCGGTGGCCAGGGCGTTCATGGGGTAAAGGAAGACCGCCTTCACCCCGGTCTTGCCGACGGCCCGCTCCCGACGGCAGTGGTCCAGCACGGGGTACAGGAACGACTCCGTCTTACCGGACCCGGTACCGGTGGTGACCAGCGTCGGTTGCGGGGTGTGGCCGCGCGCTGAGGTTAGCCGCGCGAACGCGACCGCCTGGTGCGCGTACGGCTTGAAGCCCTCCCGCTGCCACTCAAGGTGGGTGCGCCACTCCTGGCCTGCCACGGTGAATGGTGTCCGGATCCGCAGATATGGGCCTCGGAACATCCCCGACGTCTCGTCCCCGAGGAACCGGTGCAGTGCCTCACGCGCACCCTCGTCGGTGAGCGCGTACGTCGTCGACAGATACTGCAGCAGGCTCTCCTTGAGCCCGCGTGCCTGAAGCGTTGGCCTCACGGCTTCGGCACCTCCTGCTTCACTGGATCCCACTCACCACGGGCGACGGCGTCATCGAGCCGCCTCTGGAAGTAGGCGTGTGCGGCCCGCATCTCCGCCTCGCGGTCAGCCTTGTAGAACGGCGCGGTGTATCCCTCCGGCACGGGTGCGTTAGTCGGATCGGACCGGTACGCCTCGAACTGCGCCCAGCTCTCCTTCGTCTGCCGCTGTCCGATCGTGCGAGCGTTCCCTGCGATCTTCCAGCCGTCGACGTCGAACCAGGTCACGGCCTCGTACTTCTGCAGCACTGGGAAGCGGCCCCGGTAGGCAGCGATGAGCGCATCCGCGTCCATGCCGAGCCACACGGCGACCAGCGCGTCGATCTCGACCAACGCGGAACGGCGGGCACGCTCGGCGCGGAGGGGCGTCTCGGGACGCCAATCTGGGGTCACCTCGTGGAGCGGCTGGAGGTCGGGCCAGTCACAGGCCCACGGCTCGTAGGCGGGCCAGGTGGGGTCGTAGAGCTCCGCCCAGAGGTCGGCGTAGGCGCGGGTGAGGCAGTTTAGGCGGAGAGTGCGGAGGAGGAGGGCGGAGGCCAGCGGGTGGTTTGGAGTGGGGGCTGGCAGACGCTGAGCTTGGGTAACGTCCAAGTTCGCGGTACCTGAGATGCGCAGTGAGTAGTCGAGGGGCAAACTCGACCAGAAGCCAGCGATGAGAGCCGTATTGTGGTTGTTGCGCACCCATCCGCTGCGGACGCCGTCAATGTGCGCAACACCGGGAGGAACGATTGCGACGTAAAGTGCCCTCTCGGTATTTGATGCAATCATTTTTCGCCAGGCGAGCCTGTGGAACGTTGTATAGCGGCGCTTCGCGCGCTGCCTGAGTAGGTTGTCGATCTTCGCAGGATCAGCCTGTTCCATCGGGACGCGGCTGGCACTTGCAACGGAGGCACGTGTTTGCGACAGTGTTTTGCCGTTTCCGCGCAGTCGATCCAGAGCCCGGTGGTCGACCCAGCGTTCCTGCTCGGTTAGATAAGCGTTAGTTCTGCCGTGCGCCCTCACATAAGCGGTGTCTGGAACAAAGTCGGACGCGAGGCCGACAAGATTCACGCCATAGGGATCATTGCTGTTCGCGTTATGGCGCTTGAATACCGGCGTGGCGATGCCGAGTTGGGTGCCCTTGAGAATGACATGCCGCCAGCTATCAGGCTTGTACTCCTCGCCCGTGGTGGAGTCGCGGCGGTTGTAGTCGATGAGGTTGTCCTTCTTGGCACCGCTCTCGTCGTATCCGCGTGCGATTTGCGGAGAAAGAGAGCCGAGTCGAACCGGATAAGCTGCGAGGGCTTTAATCGCCGATGCCTCTCCCACAGTGACGGGGGAAAGCAGGCGGACCTGTTCGACGGGTTGATCGACCTCGTCAAGCATTCGCTGCCAGACAGAGAGTTGGTGTCTGTCCACCCTGACGACGCGAGCCCGATGCGGGCGTTCGTCGAACTCGCCGTTGCGGTATCGAATTCCGGGAACCTCGCCCAGACCGTCGTGTTCGGCGGAGTGGCGCAGTGCATCTACGGAGACAAGCCAAGACAGGTGATCGAAGCCGATCTCAGAGGGCCGACCGTAGACGTGCACACCGAAGTGGGCGGTATCACCTACCGGACGCGGGAAGAACCTCTGCCCAGCGTTCACGAAGTCACCGTGAATACAGAGCCGCCGGTACGCCGCCTGTCGCAGCGGACCTTCCTTATCCCCCGTGAAGTGCGTATCCGGATGCACCATCCCCGCAGTTCCATCAGAGGAGGTGTGCGCCCATACCTGGGACATGAAGGCTCGGTACAGGTCCGGCTGCGTACTCGTCAGCAGTGGATACATCTGCGGTGAGCCGAACACGGCGACCTGGGCGGTCGTGCTCGTCAGCTCCCCGAGCACGTATTGGTGAGCTTCCTCGGACGCCAGCACCTTTCGGCGCCGACGGTCCTTCTCGTTCGCCGACGCCTTATCCTCCAGCTCGAACCACGGCTCGTGCTCCGCCAGCACGGCCGACTCGTTCCAACGGGGCCGTACCCACGGCGGGTTCCCCACCTGGAGATCGAAACCGCCGCCTCGAGCGAAGATAAGAGCGAACTCCAGCTCCCAGTGGAGGAAGCCCTGGTCCTTCGCGATATCGAGTACCTCCCGGAGCCACGGGAAGCGGTCCTCCGGGTTGCCGACGTCCATTCCCATGAAGCTGGGCAGCGTTTCTTCGAAGTTCTTGAGCGCGTCGAGGTCCTTGAAGCTGTCGATGAGGGTGCCCTCGGGCACGTCGGCCGTGCCGAGCATGGCCTCCAGGAACTCCAGCCAGTCGTCCAGGTCCTTGAGCGGGACGATTGCCCGACGCTCCAGCGCCTTTGGCTTCGGAGGTGAGGTCTGGGACCCTCCCCGCGGCCTGATCTCCTTGACCTCCACGACCGAGTCATCGGCGCTAAGCTCGAGGTCCTCAAAGCTGGTCTGCTCTGGGCCGAAAGCAAACAGGGCCGTCGCCTCGACGAACCGCGGAGCGGGTGTGGGTGTCGGCACGGCGGCCGGTTCCGGATCGGCAGGGGGCCCGGGCGACTGCGTCACCAGCGGCGCGCCGTCGAGCAGGCGGCTGAGGCTGTCCGCTCCCGTCACTTCCAGCTGTGCCGCGTACTCCCCGGCCGTTCCGTCGAGCAGCCCGGCCTTGTCGACGGGCCAGAACCACAACGCGCACCAGGCATCCATGATCTTCTTCAAGCGCCAGTACGGGGTGTCGGCAGCGTTGAAGAGGTCCTCGAGTACCTGCTCCTTGGGAACGGCCTGGTCGGGACGATGGAGGAAGGCGAACTCGGGGTCCGTGGGGTCGGCGCCCCAGACGTCGATCCGGCGGGCAATCGCCTGCTCGGACAGCTCCATGCGCTTGACGACGAGCGACCAGAGGAACTCGACCCGCCGAGCGGCGTCACTGAGACGGGTGAACTGGGACACCGGCTCCTTCTTCGACTTGCCGACCTTGCCGCGCTTCGGGCGCTGGAGGATGCCTTTCTTCCAGGCGGCGAGCTGATCAACGCCTTCCTTCGCGAGTTCCTTAGCCTCCTTCGAGCCCGCGACCGCAGCCCACCCGGGACTCGGCAGAAGGAACTGGTGGACCGCGTCCTGGGGGAGTGGCTGGGGCTCGCCGTCCTTGAGGAAGGGGAGCGGGGTGGGCGCCAGGGCACCCTTGGCCTTGAGCCATTCCTTGCCGGTGACGTCGTCGGCCGCGTAGACGGCACGGCGGGCGCCGATGAGGCTGTTGCCTCGGCGCAGGTGCAGGCCGAACCAGGGGGCGCGCATGCCCGGGTGCATGGTGTTGAGCCAGAGGGACACCTCGGCCAACTCGACGCCCGTGGCGTTGAGGTCGACGCCGTACGCGTTGTGCAGAGCGATGTACGCCTTGGCCTTCTGCTTCTCGGTGAGGGCGTCCGCGGTCGGGATGGTGACGCCCAGCTCGTCCTGCCTGCGGCGCAGGTACTCCTCAGCGACCTGGTTGATCGCCTCGTTGAGGAATGCGCCGGAGCCGAGGGCGGGCTCGCAGATCTTGTACTTGAGCAGTTCGGACGCGCGGGTCTTGATGGCGTTGCCGTCGGCGTTGCGCTCCTGGTCCAGGCGGTGCTTGAGAGTGAGCTCGACCGTGACCTCGGTCAGCGACTCGGGCGTGTAGTACGAGGCGGAGGTCTCGCGGTCACGGCCGGCGAGGCGGTAAACGAAGGAGCCCTTCTCGTACTTCTTGACGCCGCGCAGGCCCTTGCGGGCGTCGTCCTCGTCGTAGTGGACGAGGCTCTTGTCGGGGTACTGGTCCTGCTTCTTCAAGGGGATGAGCCAGGAGCCCTTCTCCGGGTCGCCGCCCTTGGCGACCTCGCACAGCTCCTCCTCGGCGATGATGCCGGTGTACGACATCAGGCCCTCGTAGACGGCGCCGAGCTGGTTGATGCCGAGGTTGCGGTAGGAGATGAAACCGCCCCGCTCGCCACGCTTGCCCTTCTTCATGGTGAGCAGACGCAGCACCTCATGCAGGGCAGTGTTGCGGAGCCGCAGGTCGAGCCACCGCGGGTCGCTGTCCTCGTCGCTGCGGGGGTCGAGGACGCCCCTGCCGATGAGGCGTACCGAGCGGGGCTCGAAGAGCTCGCTGCGCAGGGGTTCGAAGCGCAGGCCACGGTCCTCGCTGCGGCGGGCGGCCTTGGCCTTGCGAGTCTCCTCGTCGTCGCCGGGCTGGTCGTCGTCGGCCTCGGTGCCGTACGGACGGTGGCCGAAGTTGACCTTGTTGAAGAGGACGTCCAGGGATTCGTAGAGGTGGAAGCCGTTGCGGGCCTCCTCCTCGACGAGTTCCTCGTCGCGTTCGACGAGCTCGCGCAGGCGGGCCATCGAGTAGCCGGCCTCGTAGCTGCCGTCGTCGGCGGGGAGGATGCCGAGTTCGGGGCGTGCCTCGGCGTAGAGGAGGAACAGGATGCGGTAGAGGTAGCGGAGGGATTCGCGGGTGAGTTCCCGGGCGAAGGGGATCTTGGGGCTTTCGATGTCGGCCGGGGTGACGTTGTTCTCCGGCTCGGCCATCCGCGCGAGGACTTCGTTGGCGATGATCTCTACCGAGCGCTGGAGCCCGTGGCGCAGTTCGCCGGAGACGCCGGCGGCGTTGGCGCTGGAGGACTTCAGCAGGGCATCGATGGTCCGGCTCTGGTCGTTCTCGCCGGGCCGGAGCATGTCCAGGCTGAACAGCGCCGCGATGGTGGCGAGTTCGCCCTGCTGGCTGCGGTCGTTGCGTTCGAGGGCTGCGTCGAGGTTGACGGCGAGGAAGCGGCCCTCATTCCAGGACTGGCGATCAGCGAGGACGAGCACGCCTCCGCACAACAGCAGGACAAAGCGCGGGCGAGGCCCGCCGTCCTCGCCGAGCTCGCTCTGGAAGAGCCAGGACGCCAGGGCCGGGCCGGTCTCGTACACCTCGCTTGCACTGACACGCAGCGGGTGCAGGAGCCGACCGGGGCCCGTCGCGTTCAGGGCGGCGTCGTTGTCGGCGGCCCAGCCGCAGTCCAGGGCGATGATCCCGTGGCCGTGGTAGGCCACGGTCAGGGAGTGGTCGCGTCCGGCGCGGTGGACGGTGACCTCGGTGGGAGTGGCCTCGAAGCCGAGGGCTTGCAGGACCGTGTGGTGCCACTCGGCCAGACGCTTGCGCCACTCGGGGTTGTTGTGGGTGTTCGGTCGGACCTCATCTCCTGCGTCGCGCTCGGCGGCCTCGGCGAAGTAGCCGCGTACGTCTTCGGAGAGGTAGGCGCCGCGTAGCGAGCGGAGGAGCTCTCGAGGAGTCTTCCGCGGGTCGTGCTCATCGCCTTCGCGCAGGGCCCAGGTGGCGAACAGGCCCTTCTTCAGGTCGGTTCCGAGCTGTTCGGCGAAGTAGTGCGCGGCGAAATATTCGCCGCGGTTGCTGAAGGAGTCGAAATCGGTGCTCATCGGTCGGTGCCTCCCTCAGCGGCATTGAGCGGTTCCAGGACGGCGAGCAGGCGCAGCATCGGCTCGCCCGTGGTCTGCAGGGAGTTGAGAAGGCTCAGCCGCCTGCTGGCGCTGAGGTTCACTCCGCGCTTTCCCGTCCCATCAGAAGAGAACATGGCTTCCTGTTGCCAGTGCACGACGCGCTTGCGGGACGGGGCCAGGATCGCCTCGATCTCCTCGCCGTACGCCTCTTTCAGGTCCCGGAGGTGCTGTTCGGCCCTGTCGATGGCTGCAGGCACGAGCTCCGTCAGGCCGCTGAGGTCGCGCGGCGCGGCGCGGCCGGGCATCGTCGGACCCACGCCGTAGTCCTCCAGAACCTCCGGGGTCAGAGGCGTCACCTGAAGGTCGTGGGGGTCGCCGTGGACGGCCATCCACTCGACGATGGTCGGCCGACCCAGCGCGTTGGAACAGAGGCCCTGCACCAGGAACGTCGGAGAGTTCACGGAGGCGGCGAGCACGGGGGCCTGGTGGCGGCCGACCTCGACGAGCACCTTGTCGGTCAACCAGTCCAGTACGGGGTGGACGTCGGTGACGTAGGAGACGTTCGGCCACTGTGACTTGGACGACTCCCGGGCCGCCTTCAGACGCCGGTCCGCGAGGTTCTTGGAGAAGGTGATGCGCATTCGTCCCGGCTCAGTGTTCCGGGGCATGATCCGCTGCTCTTCGAGGTACGACTTCGGCAGTGCCTTCAGCCTGTACAGCAGGTCACGCGGAGGTTCGAAGGCGATCGTGCCGTCGTCGTCGCGGCGCATAGAGAGCTGGTCCTCGGGATTCGGACGGCAGATCTGACGCAATGCCTCGTCGAAGTAGTCATTGGTGGACGAGAACAGACGTGGCACGTACGCCCGCCGCACCTCGGGATGCTCCGGGACGGCGCCCACCTGGCCGAGCAGTCCGGAAAGGAACGCCGCACCCCCTTGCTGGGACTGCTTGATCGACTCCTCGACTGTCCGGCCGGCGATCAGGTCCTGAGTGAGGCGGTTCTCTTCCTCCTTGGCCCGGTACAGGCCGGTTACCGCCTCCACCGAGCCCTCGATTTTGTGCGCTTCCTCCTCGCGTTTCAGCAGCTTTTCGCCCACGAGGCGGTCGTCCAGCGTGCGGGGCTCCCCGGTCGTCTCGTCCGTCCGCCAGGGGATGTCGCTGGTGAGGATCAGAGCGCGGAACTCAGGCCGGTGCTGCTGGCCGTAGCGGTCGATACGGCCGTTGCGCTGCTCGATGCGGATCAGGGACCACGGCAGGTCGAAGTGGATCAGCCGGTGGCACTGCTGGTGGAGGTTGACGCCTTCGGAGGCGACGTCGCCGGTGAACAGGATGCGTACGGGGTCGTCGCGCAGCCCGAACTTCTCGACGATGGCCTGCTGCTCCTCGTCGCTGGTGGCATCGCCGTGCATGACCTGGACCGCGCCGCCGAAGGCGAGCCAGGGCTTGTTCTCGTCAGGGTTGGCGCCGCGACGGAAACCGAGTGCGGCCGGGACAGCCTCCGCGAGCCACTTCAGTGTGGGGATGCGCTCGGAGAACACCACCACGCGGGTCTCCGAACCGGGGCCGACACCCATGCTGCGTAGCTCGTCCAGGAGGGCCGCCAGTTTCGCTGAGTCATCGTCCTGGATCCGCTCGGCCACGTCCCGGAGGTCCAACAAGGCGGCGCGCTCCGCCTGCCTTGCCGCCTCCCGGACCGCCGGGTCGACCGGGCGGGCCGGCCTCTGCCCGCCTCGCGCCGACTCTGCGGCCGGCTGCTTGTCCAGCGTCGCCAGTCGCGTCTTGACGGTCTCCAGCAGGGCCTTGTGCGAGGACAGGAAGGACTTCAGCAGCTGGTAGGGCACCAGTTGGTGTCGGCTGACCGACGGCTGGTCGGTATCGGCCGGAATCCAGCGCGTGGCGAGCTCCTGGAAGACGGCGAGTTCCTTCTCACCGGCCGTTACGTGGATCGGCTGGGACGGTCCACGGTCCGCCCAGGCGCCCTTCAACGAGTCACGGACCTCAGCCGTCGTCTTCGTACGCCGGATGTAGAGGTGCTCAAGGTCCTTCACTTCGTACTTCGACGGGTTGGCGATGGCCGCCTCGTCCAGCATTTTGATCAACTCGGCGAACGACTCGGCACGACCGTTGTGGGGCGTGGCTGACGCCAGAACCAGCGCGTCGGTCTTCCGAGCCAGCAGACGGGCGAGCTCGTTGTTCTTGGTGCCCCGGTTGACCAGATTGTGGGACTCGTCAATGACGACGGCGTCCCAGTTGGTGTGCTCGAGGTGGTGCGCGTAGACGTCGCTCTTGAGCGTGTCCACGGAGATGATCGCGCGCTTGAAGTAGGCGAACGGGTTCCGGCCGGCCGGGATGTCCTGCTGGATGCGCTGGATACCGGTGGAGTCCAGACGGACGAGCGGAATGGCGAAGCGGGTCCACAGCTCCCGCTGGAACTGCTCCAGCACATGCTGGGGGGTCACGACCAGGATGCGCTCGCCGCGTCCGCGCCGGATCAGCTCGGCCAGCAGCACTCCGATCTCCAGGGTCTTGCCCAGGCCCACGACGTCGGCGATCAGGATCCGCGGCTGCGGGTTCTTCTCCAAAGACAGCGCCAGTTCGGCGGGCCGCAGTTGGTGCGCCTGCTGGTCCATGAGGAACCCGTCGGCCAGCGCGAGCCCATGCTCGGTCTGCGGCAGGAACGTCTTGCGCATCACCGCTTCAAGGAACAGACGGCCTCGACGGTGGTTGGGTGAGTCGTCCGGGACGAGCCGCGTCTCCCGCGGGTCCAGCACCTGGATCGCGTCGAGTCGGCTGTAGAAGACCGCGTCCGTGCCTCGCACGAAGGACGAGATGCCGGTGACCTCCACCATCCACCCGTCTTCGCCGACGTCCTTGGAGTTCCGGACGAGCCACAGCTCGTCGCGAATCAATACCTGGGACCCCGGGGCGTAGCCGGACGACCCGCTGGTCCGCCGCGAGGCTGGAGCATCCTCCGGCGCCCAGGCGTCCCACACCTCATCGCCCTGGCCGCCCACGGCTTCCGCCTCGACGCTCAACATCCGCTCCGATCCATCACCCGCGGCCACCGACGGCCGCACACACCCCACACGCCTGCAAACGACGGACTACGCCGTTCGAGCGCGCCATTCCGACAAAGACTCTCACCCAGCACTGTCAGCGCAGGAGTCACAGAACGGGATCGGCGGCATACAACGCGCGCAGCTCGTTCGCGATCCGCTTCGACGCCAGGGGGCGTCCCTTGGCCGCGCCGGCCTTTGGAAGGTCGCTCCGGCTTCCGGACCCCGCGGTCGGCTTGGGCAGGAGAACCTCAGGTTCTTCTGGCTCCCGCTCCGGTTCGTCGGCCTCGGCCTGTGAAGCGCGCGGCGGGTCGTCGAGCGGGCTCACGAGTTCGCCGTTCTCGACAAGATCAACCTGATTGTGGATGAGCTTCTCGAATGGCACCGTCGGCGGCTCACCAGGGGGCGATGGAGCCTCGCCCCCCTTGGTGTGGGCGATCAGCGCGAGCCGGGCAGCCGCCGGTGTCACCCCGGAGTCAGAGAGGACCCTCGCGCACGTTTCGGAGACCGCTGGCAGAGTCGGCCGCTCCTCCGGCGTGTGGGCGAGCATCGACTCCAGCAGGGGCACCAGCGGCGCAGGCACACCAGAGAGATCGGGAGCTATCTCGGGATTGGTGACTTGTGCCGCGATTGCTTCCCAGCGCGATCCGTCGTATGGATAGTGGCGGGCCGCCGCGTAAAGCAGGACCGTGCCCAGCGCGTACACATCTGCCGCGGGTGACACCTGCGGATGGCCGCCGGCCTGCTCCGGAGGCATGCACCGGACGGTGCCGATGATCATGCCACTGTGTGACAGCGTCTCCTGAGAGGAGTCCATGAACGCGCCCAGACCGAAGTCGATGATCATCGGGCCGTCATCGCCCAGGATGACGTTCTGCGGTTTCAGGTCTCGATGGAGCAACCCCGCGGCGTGGACTGCCGACAAGCCTTCGGCGAGCAACGCCCCGAGGCTGGCCGCCAGCGGCAGCGGAAGTACACCGTCGCTGTCCACACAGGCCAGCAGCGTGCGACCGGCCACGTACTCCATGGCCAGCCAAGGCCGGTCTGCGTAAGGATCCGCGTCCAGGAAGCGGGCCACCCGGTTCGTGCCGATCACCGTGCGGGCGATCAACGCCTCTTTCTCGAAGCGCGCACGCGTCAGCGGATCGAGCTTGTCGTTGCGAATCACCTTCACCGCGACCGGATCACCTGCGGGCGTGTAGGCGAGATAGACCTCACCCATCCCGCCCGAGCCGAGCTCCCGCGCCACCGTGTACCGGCCGATCCGCGTGGGCACCCCGCTCATCCGCACCGACTCACCTTTCCACCGCGCCTCACCCGATCGGCGCTCTTGCCCGCCACACTCTAATCGGGCAAGAGGTCAGCCTGAGGTGCTTTCGTCCTGATCAGGACACCGAGCAACGCGATGTAAGCCGAAACCGGCCGTGAGGAAGTCGGGGCACCCTGATCTCCAGCAGCCGCTGTGTCGACGACTGCTGGGTGTCTGTGAGTCCGGGGCGGGCAAGATACTGCCCGCTTCTAATGGATCTTCTGCTGCTCCAGCCACTTGAAGACCTCGGCCTTCTTGTACAGGACCTTGGCGTTCCTGCCTCGGCCGAGCTTGTAGCCCTTCAAGCCCAGTTTCGATGCCTCCCTATAGACCCAGCTCGTGGACATATTGAGCATCGCAGCGACCTCATAGGTGTCCATAAGAACGGGCTCGACGCTACGGCGCCTGCGCGACGAGTCGATATCGGTGCGGGTCTGGTCGGGGTGCGACTGCGGTTCCACGGGCAAGATGCTCCTTGAGGCTGGCCTGAGCCTGATCGCTGCAGCGGCTCGCGCTCTGTTCTGGCCGAATTCCAAACGTCCTTGACACCCGCCTTGTGCCACCGCCAAGAGTCACAGGACGAGCCACAGCCATGGTCGTGAGAATCGCCGGTTTGGCTAACCGGCGATCCGCCGCTATGTTGCCCCGCTGCTTCGGCCACTCAGATTCATGGAACTGGGGGCGCCTCCTTCTTTGAGGCGGGAAACGAGGGGCCTGGGCCAGTTGCCCCATGGCGGCGCGTGGTCCGACTTCCGGTCGAGCGCCTTCGCTCCTGCCTACCGTCCAGACCGTCCGCGTGACGGTGATCACGGACGTCCTACGGGGGGTGCTGCGTAGGCTTGGGCCGTCGCCACGGTGGGGTCCGCGAGAGTGGGCGAAGCCCTCCCCCGGTCGCCTGACGAGGCGTCAGAAAAGTCAGCAAGTGGTCAGCATGAGTCCTGAAAAACCTGGGGACAGCTGCCCGAACATGCGACTCGTTGTAGGGTGTCGAAACAGCCCTTGACCTGCAAAAACGCAGGCAGGGAGCCTACTTGTGGGAGTACCCCGATGTTGCGTACTATGTTCAAGTCCAAGATCCACCGTGCCACCGTCACCCAGGCCGACCTGCACTATGTCGGCTCCGTCACCATCGACGCCGATCTGCTCGACGCAGCCGACCTGCTGCCCGGTGAGCTGGTCCACATCGTGGACATCACCAATGGGGCCCGGCTGGAGACGTACGTCATCGAGGGCGAGCGCGGCTCCGGGGTCGTCGGGATCAACGGGGCGGCGGCGCATCTGGTGCACCCCGGTGACCTGGTGATCATCATCAGTTACGCTCAGGTGTCCGACGCCGAGGCGAGGGCGCTGCGGCCGCGCGTCGTGCACGTGGACGCCGGCAACCGGATCGTCGCGCTGGGCGCCGACCCGTCCGAGCCGGTTCCCGGTTCGCACCAGGAGCGCAGCCCCCAGGCCGTCACGGCCTGAGGCGGACAGTACAGGCGGGGCCGGACGAGGGAGTGCCGTGAGCGACATCGACATCCGCGACGACCGGGCGAACGGCCGGCTGGAGGCGTCGGCCGGAGGCCACGTCGTCGGCCGTATCGAGTACTTCGTCCTCGACGCCCCCGCGCGCGCCCTCGTCCCCGTGCACACCGTGGTGGAGCCCGCGCACGAGGGGCAGGGCATCGCGGGCTCGCTCGCCCGTGAGCTGTACGCCGGCGCCGCCCGCGAGGACGCCGCGGTCGTGCCGCTCTGCCCGTACGTCGCGAAGTGGGCGGAGCGTCACCCCGACGAGGCCCCCGCGGCCGGTCCCCAGCTGTTCCGGGCCGCCACCGCGTGGCTGGACGCCCACCCCGGCCGCTTCTGATGGCGCCGCGGGACGCCCGCGGCGTGCTGGCCCTGCTGCACACCTCGCCCGCGCACGTCCCCGTCTTCGACGCGCTGCGCGACGAGGCCCACCCGGAGCTGGAGCTGCGGCACACCGTCGACGAGGACCTGCTGGTCCGGGCCCGCGCGGAAGGGCCCGACGCGGTGGCGGGGGAGGTGCGGGCCCTGCTGGCGGAGGCCGCCCGCGACGGAGCCGGGGCGGTGCTGTGCACCTGCTCGACCATCGGCGCCGTCGCGGAGAGCGTGGGCGCCGAAGTGCCCGTTCTGCGGGTGGACCGGCCGATGGCGGAAGCCGCGGTGGCCGTCGGCCCCCGTGTCGTCGTCCTCGCCACGGTGGAGAGCACCCTGGAGCCGACGGCCTCCCTCGTCCGGGATGAGGCCCGCCGCTCGGGCCGCGCCGTCGCCGTGCGCACGCTGCTCGCGGACGGCGCCTGGCCCCTCTTCGAGGCGGGCGACACGTCCGGCTACGTACGCGCGGTCGCCCGCGCGGCCGACACCGTCACCGCCGCCGACGCGGACGTGATCGTGCTCGCGCAGGCCTCCATGGCGTCCGCCCGGGACCTGACGACGACCCCCGTGCCGGTCCTGTCCAGCCCCCGCCCGGGACTCGCGGCGGGCGCCGGAGCGGTGTACGCGAACGCGGCGGGGCTCCGGTAGGCCAGGTCCACCTGGTCGCCTTCCGTAGCGCTACGGGGTGAGTGGGCGGGCGGCGCTCGGGTACGCGTGGGAGAAGTCCAGAGCCGACGTATCGGCCGGACCGTGCAGGATCGATCAGGACCGGTCCGAGCCGACGTCTCGACTGGCTGGAGGACACCATGACGCATCCGTACCCGGATCCCGTCCCGCCGGGCCCCACCCCGGGACCGGCACCCACCCCGGACCCCTTCCCTGACCCGGGGCCCGCACCGCAACCGGTCCCCGGCCCCGACCCGGGCCCCGATCCGGGCCCCGGTCCCGTGCCCGACCCCGGACCGGCGCCCGCACCGGGCCCGCGCCCCTCGCCGGCACCGTCCCCGTCGCCGATCCCGAAGCCTCCGGGACCCGACCCCGTACCGGAGCCCGAACCCCAGCCGGGCCCGATGAGGTAGGCGAGCCCGGCCCGGTCGGGTGGTCCACGGTCAGGTGAGTCCACCTGGTCAGGCAGGCCCCCGGTCGTCCGCGGACCCGACCGGCCGGCGGGCCCGCCCGGCCGGTCCGCCCCCTGCTCATAGCCGGTGGCCCGGCGCGGAGCACTCCGCGCCGGGCCACCGGCCGTTCGTCCGGGCCGTCACCCGCGCGCCGCGCCCGCCCGCACGGACGGTGGCGCACGGCCCGGTGTCGACGCCGGGCCGTGCCACCGCGCGCGCTCCCTACGCGTCCACCTCCGACCGGTCCCCGCCCCACAGCGTGTGGAACGAACCCTCGCGGTCCGTCCTGCGGTACGTGTGCGCCCCGAAGAAGTCGCGCTGCCCCTGGGTGAGCGCGGCGGGCAGGCGCTCGGCGCGTAGGGCGTCGTAGTACGCGAGGGCCGCGGCGAAGCCCGGGGCCGGGACGCCCTGGCGGGTGGCCGCGACCAGGACCTCGCGCCAGTCGTCCTGAGCCTCGGCGATCTCCCGCGCGAAGGTGTCGTCGGACAGCAGGCTCGGCAGGTCCGGCCGGGCGTCGTAGGCGGCGCGGATCCGGTCCAGGAAGGCCGCGCGGATGATGCAGCCGCCGCGCCAGATGGAGGCGACGGAACCGAGGTCGATGTCCCAGCCGTACTCGTCGCTGCCCGCGCTGATCTCGTGGAAGCCCTGGGTGTACGACACGATCTTCGACGCGTAGAGCGCCTGCTCGACCCGGTCGGCGAAGGCCGCAGCCCCGGCCTCGTCCAGCGCTGCCGCCTTCGGGCCCGCCAGCCCGCGCGAGGCCTCGCGCAGCGCGGCGTGCCCGGACAGCGAGCGGGCGAAGACCGCCTCCGCGATACCGGACACCGGGACGCCCAGGTCGAGGGCGATCTGCACCGTCCAGCGGCCCGTGCCCTTCTGCTCCGCCCGGTCCTGGACCACGTCGACGAACGGCTCGCCCGTCGCCGCGTCCACGTGCGACAGGACCTCGGCGGTGATCTCGATCAGATAGGAGTCGAGCCGCCCGGTGTTCCAGGTGCGGAAGATGTCCGCGATCCGCGCGGGCGAGTAGCCGGCCACGTCGCGCAGCAGCTGGTACGCCTCGCCGATCAGCTGCATGTCCGCGTACTCGATGCCGTTGTGCACCATCTTCACGAAGTGCCCGGCGCCGTCGGGCCCCACATGGGTCACACACGGCGCGCCGTCGGCGGCCTTCGCGGAGATCTTCTCCAGCATCGGGCCGAGGGACGCGTACGACTCGGCCGAGCCGCCGGGCATGATGCTCGGCCCGTTGAGCGCGCCCTCCTCGCCCCCGGAGATGCCGGTGCCGACGAAGTGGATGCCCTGTTCGCGCAGTTCGCGTTCGCGGCGGCGGCTGTCGGCGAAGTGCGCGTTGCCTCCGTCGATGATCATGTCGCCGGGCTCCAGGAGCGGGGCGAACTCCTGGATCACGGCGTCGGTCGGCTCGCCCGCCTTCACCATGATCACCAGGCGGCGGGGCCGTTCCAGCGCCGCCACGAACTCCTTCGCGGTCTCCGCGGGCACGAAGTCGCCCTCGTGCCCGAACTCCTCCACCAGCGCGTGCGTCCTGGACGCGGTGCGGTTGTGCAGCGCCACGGCGTAGCCGTTGCGCGCGAAGTTGCGGGCGAGATTGCGCCCCATGACCGCGAGACCCGTGACGCCGATCTGGGCTGAAGTGCTCATAAGGTTGGCTCCCAAGCTCCTGGTATCGGAAATGCCGGTGCTGCCCGTCAGTATCGCGCCGCCGCGGCCGCGGCCGGCCGATTCGCCGCCCGCGCGCCCGGCGTGCCGACGAGGAGTACGCGCGCGGGCCCCCGCCCGCCTCAGCGGATGCGCCGGAAAGCGCCCGCGCTCCGGCGCACGACCCGACGTGGGGTGATATCAGGTCACTTGAGGTGACCGCACGGCCGAATGCCGTCTTGTCATGGCCTGTTGGCGACGTTTACTTTTGCCGCTCCTGACGCATGTCGAGGAGGCTTCCTCATGGCCGTACGCGGCCGGCACCGCCGGTATCAGCCCAACAGGATCAACCGCGCCTCGCTCACCGTCACCGCCGGCGGAGCGGGGATGGCACTTCCGCTCATCGCACCCGGTGTCGCCCACGCGGCCGACGTGAGCACCTGGAACAAGGTCGCGGCCTGCGAGTCCAGCGGCAACTGGAGCATCAACACCGGCAACGGCTACTACGGCGGGCTGCAGTTCACCCAGTCCACCTGGGCGGCCTACGGCGGCAAGGTCTACGCGCAGCGTGCGGATCTGGCCACCCGGGACCAGCAGATCGCCGTCGCCGAGAAGGTGCTGAAGGGCCAGGGGCCCGGCGCCTGGCCGGTGTGCTCGGCCCGCGCGGGCCTCACCCGCGGCGGCGGCACCCCCGGCGTGCACCCCGACGCGCACCCCGCCCCGTCCTCACCGCGTCCGGCCGCGGCGTCGAAGCCCCGGCACACCGTCCGCGACGTACAACCGCAGACCACGCCCCAGTCCCGGGCCGGCAAGGCCGAGATGTACACCGTCGTCCGCGGGGACACGCTGTCCGGCATCGCGGACTCCCGGCAGGTCCAGGGCGGCTGGCGGGGCCTGTACGCCGCGAACCACGAGGCCGTGGGCGACGATCCGGACCTGATCCTGCCCGGCCAGCGGCTGAGCCTGCGCGGCCGGGCGGCACCGGCCGCGCCGGAGCGGGCGAAGGAGCGGAAGGCCGAGCCCGAGCACGAGAAGGCCGGGCGGAAGCAGGCGAAGCCCGAGAAGACCGGGCAGGACAAGGCGAAGAAGGCCTCCTCCTCGTCCCACGCGATGGTCGCCCCGGTGAGCGCCTCCACGGGGACGCAGTACCACGCGGCCGGTTCGTCCTGGTCTAAGGGGTACCACACGGGCGTCGACTTCCCGGTGGCCACCGGGACCTCGGTGAAGTCGGTCGCGGCCGGCCATGTCGTCAGCGCGGGCTGGGGCGGATCGTTCGGCTACGAGGTGGTCGTCCGGCACGCCGACGGCCGCTACACCCAGTACGGGCATCTGTCGGCGATCTCCGTGAAGTCCGGGCAGAGCGTGGTCGCCGGCCAGCGCATCGGCCGCTCCGGGTCGACGGGCAACAGCACGGGCCCGCATCTGCACTTCGAGGTGCGGACGGGGCCCGGCTTCGGCAGCGACGTCGATCCCGTCGCCTATCTGCGTGCGGGTGGCGTCAGGATCTGACGCGGGTGCGGTGGCGGTTCACGACGGGCATGCGCACGTACGGGCCGCCGGCGTAGAACCTCGGGAAGTGCGGCGGCGGCGCGTCGTCGTCCGGCGCCGCCGCTTCCCCCGCCTCCGTCCGCGCCGTGCTCCCGGCCGGGACGTCCGCACGGCGCGCGCACTCCGGCGACGGGATGCGCACCGCGGCCGGCGAGGCCGCCACCCTGAGAGGGGCCGCGCCCCGGCCGCCGGGCGCCTGCTGGGGGAGTGCCGCGAGCGCGAGCAGCTCCTCGACCGGATCGGGCCCGCTCACGGCACCGGCGCCGGCCGGCACCGCCGTCCCCGGCACGGCGTCCGCCACCGGCTCCGCGCCGCTCCGCGTACCGGCGGAGCACTCCACGTCCGCAGCCGAATCCGCCGGGGGCTCCGCGTCCCCGTCCGCCACGGCACGCGGAGACCGCGCGGAGTGGAGCCGCTCCGTGGTGAGGAGTATGAGTCCGCCCGCGGCGACCACACCGCAGCCCAGGGCGAGCAGCGTGCCCGTCGTCCCGTGCCGGAAGGTCTCGCCGAACATCGTGATGCCGACGGCCGCCGCCACGATCGGGTTCACGACCGTCAGCGTCGCCAGCGGCGCCGCGAGCCCGCCGCCCCGGTAGGACGCCTGCGACAGCAGCATCCCGGCCGTCGCGAAGACCGCGATCACCGCGAGGCTGGGCAGGGCGGCGAGGGAGACGCGGTCCGTCCAGTCCACCGCGACCGTCTTCGTGAACACCGACGACATGCCGAAGGCGACACCCGCGGCGACCGCGAGCAGCACGCTGCGCACGGCCGGATGACGGTGCGCCGCCCGGCCCGCGACCATCAGCGCGACCACGGCGGCGCCGGTGACCGCGGCGAGCATCAGCCTCTGGGCGTCGCCCAGCGACTGCGACGAGGACGTGCCGACCAGCGACAGCAGACCCGCGAGACCCACCGTCGCCATGATCGCCCCGCGCCAGGCGGTCTCCCCCGCCCTGCGGCCGACGAACAGCGCGGCCATCGGAAGCGCGAACACGATCGTGAGCGCGCCCAGCGGCTGCACCAGGCTGAGCGGCCCGCAGGCGAGCGCCACCACGTGCAGCAGCCCGCCCAGGCCGTTCAGTCCGACAGCGGCCCACCAGCCCGGCCGGCGCAGCGGCGCGTACGTCCCGTCCGGGGAGCTCACCGCGACGCGCTCCTGCACGATGGCCCCGCCCGCGTAGGCGACGGCGGACACCAGCGACAGGAGTACGGACAACGCAAGGGCGCTCATGAGTCGCTCCTCGGCGTGTGGCGGGGGCTTCGTGCCCGGCGCGTCGAACGGTCGGCTTCCATGGTTACTACGATGCCTCGCGAAAGCGTCCGCGTCGTCGTACCTGAGCACGCATTGAGTCATACTGCCGATGGAGTACGACGCGCCGTGCGTCCTCCCCAAGAGGGGTGACACCCCGTGCGGGCCCTGAGGGTCGGGCCCCCTAAGGGCCTTGGTACTACTGGTCCTCGTGCACCCGGATCCCCAGGCCCTCCCGCCGGACCTCGCCGCGCTCGACGCACCCGGCGGTCCCGGCGGCTTCTTCGTACTACGCACGGGCGGAGTGCCCAGCGGCCCGCCGTCCACCCTCGCACACGTCTACGCGGCACCCCGTGCCGGTTTCGGCCCGGCCCCCGGCCGGCCCGCGGATCCGCGGGTCCCCGACGGCGACCCCCTGGCCTTCCGCGTCCGCAAGGTCGCCGCGGCCCTGCGGGCCCCCGAGCCGAGGATCGCCGTGTCGGTCACCCACCAGGCACTCGCCGCCCGGCTGTGGTCCGTCGCGCTGGGTGCCGCCGCTCTGTACGGACGGCTGCCCGACCTCGGCCCCGGGTCGCTCCACTGGGACCCGGACGGCAGCGCCCCCGACGACCTGTGGCTGCCCGAGGTGCGCGCGCTGCCCGAGGGGACCGGCCTCGACGTCGTACGGGACGAGCACCTCGCTCCGCTGACGGCGGCGCTGCGCGCGCGGTACCGGATCTCCGCGCGTCTGCTGTGGGGCAACGCGGGCTCGGCGCTGGCGGGCGCCGTACGGCAGCTGGACCGCTGGGCACGCGCCGCCGGACGCCCGGACGTCGCCGGCCGGGCCCGCGCCCTCGCCGCGCCGCTGTTCGCCGGACCCGGCCTGGCCGGCACGCTCGATCCCGTCACCCTGCGCCGCCGCAGCTGCTGCCTCTACTACCGCCTGCCCGGCGGCGGCCTCTGCGGCGACTGCTGCCTCGACCGCCCGCCCCGGGCGGTGCGCGGGGACGGGCGCGGGTGAGCGGCGGACGGCGGTCTTCCCCCGGGCCCGCGTCTGGGTGACCATGAGGGGAGCCAGCCGCTACGACGGGGGGTCCGGGTGCGTGTGGGACTGCTGACGAGGGAGTACCCGCCGGACGTGTACGGCGGCGCGGGTGTCCATGTCGAGTTCCTGGCACGGGAGTTGCGGTCACTGACCGACCTGGACGTGCACTGCTGGGGTGAGGGGGGCGCCGGAGGGGTCGTCCGCCACCGCTCCTGGCCCTCGCTCGACGGCGCCAACGACGCGCTGCGCACCTTCTCCGTGGACCTCACAATGGCCGCCGCGCTCGAAGGCCGCGAACTCGTCCACTCGCACACCTGGTACGCGGGCCTCGCCGGCCACCTCGGCAAGCTCCTCCACGGCATCCCGCACGTGGTGACCGCCCACTCCCTGGAGCCGCTGCGGCCCTGGAAGGCCGAGCAGCTCGGCGGCGGGTACGCCCTGTCGAGCTGGGCGGAACGCATCGCCGTCGAGTCCGCCGACGCCGTGATCGCGGTGTCGGCGGCGATGCGCGAGGACATCCTCGGCTGCTATCCGTCGCTGGACCCGGCCCGCGTCCGCGTCATCCACAACGGCATCGACACACGGCTGTACCGCCCGGACCACGGCACCGACGTCCTCAGGCGCGTCGGCCTCGACCCCGGCCGCCCGTACGTCCTGTTCGTCGGCCGCGTCACCCGCCAGAAGGGCGTGCCCCACCTGCTGCGCGCGGTGCGGGACATCGACCCGGCGGCGCAGGTGGTCCTGTGCGCCGGAGCGCCCGACACCCCGGAGATCGACCGGGAGTTCCGCGACCTCTTCGACGAGCTGAGCACCGTACGCCGGGGCGTGCACTGGATCCCGCAGATGCTGCCCCGCGCCGACGTCGTCCAACTCCTCACCCACGCGGCCGTGTTCGTGTGCCCCTCGGTGTACGAGCCGCTCGGGATCGTCAACCTGGAGGCGATGGCCTGCGGCACGGCGGTGGTGGCCTCGCGGGTCGGCGGCATCCCCGAGGTCGTGGACGACGGCCGCACCGGACTGCTCGTCCCCGTCGAGGACGACTTCGAACAGCGGCTGGCCGCCGCCCTGGACTCGCTGGTCACCGACCCGGAGGCCGCCCGGCGCATGGGCGAGGCCGGACGGGAGCGGGCGGTACGGGAGTTCGGGTGGGACGCGGTGGCGCGGCGCACGGTCGGGCTGTACGAGGAGGTCCTCGAAGCGGGCGATGCGCGGCAGGCGGGGCAGCGGGGCTGAGCGGGTAGCCGGACAGCGAGCGAGTGGAGCGACGGCAGGGCGCGGTGGCCGTGGAGGCGTACGTACGGGCGTAGAGGGGCGGCGGTATGCGCGGTGGACCTTCGGTGCTGGGGATCGTACTGGCGGGCGGCGAGGGCAAACGGCTGATGCCGCTCACCGCGGACCGGGCCAAACCCGCGGTCGTCTTCGGCGGCACGTACCGCCTCGTCGACTTCGTGCTCTCCAACCTCGTCAACGGCGGCATCCTGCGCGTCTGCGTCCTGACGCAGTACAAGTCGCACTCACTGGACCGGCACGTCACCACGACCTGGCGGATGTCGAGCCTGCTCGGCAACTACGTGACCCCGGTCCCGGCGCAGCAGCGGCTGGGCCCGCGCTGGTACCTGGGCAGCGCGGACGCCATCCTGCAGTCGCTGAACCTGGTCCACGACGAACAGCCCGAGTACATCGCGGTGTTCGGCGCCGACCACGTCTACCGCATGGACCCGCGGCAGATGATCCGGCAGCACGTCGACAGCGGGGCCGGGGTGACCGTGGCGGGCATCCGGGTGCCGCGCTCCGAGTCACCGTCGTTCGGGGTGATCACACCGGGCTCCGACGGCCTGACCGTGGAGAACTTCCTGGAGAAGCCGGCCGATCCGCCGGGGCTGCCCGGTGACCCCGGCTGCGTCTTCGCGTCGATGGGCAACTACGTCTTCACCACCAAGGTGCTGGTGGAGGCGCTGCACCGGGACGCCGAGGACGAGAAGTCCGTGCACGACATGGGCGGCTCGGTCCTGCCGATGCTCACCGGCCGCGGCGAGGCGGCGCTCTACGACTTCGGGGCGAACCACGTGCCGGGGGAGACCAGCCGCGACCAGGGCTACTGGCGCGACGTCGGCACCCTCGACGCCTACTACGACGCGCACATGGACCTGATCGCCGAGCGGCCCGCGTTCAACCTGTACAACCGGCGCTGGCCGATCTACACCCACTCCGGACAGCTGTCGCCGGCGCGGTTCAACGCGGGCGGCATCACCAGTGAGTCGATCATCAGCGCGGGCTGCCTGATCCGCGGGCAGGTCACCCGGTCGGTGCTCTCACCCGGCGTCGTGGTCGACCCGGGCGCCGTCGTGCAGGGTTCGGTGCTGCACGACAACGTCCGCGTCGGCCGGGGCGCCGTGGTGCGCGGCGCGGTCCTCGACAAGAACGTCGAGGTGCCGCCGGGCGCGACGATCGGCGTCAATCCGGAGCGGGACGCGGAGCTGTACACGGTCTCCCGGGGCGGGGTGATCGCCCTCGGGAAGGGGCAGCGGGTGCCGTGACCGGCGGCCGGGGTGCCGGGACCGCGGCACACGCGCCCCGGCCCCCGTCGGCCGCCCCCGGCCCCCATGGGCGGCGTCCGCCTCACAGCACCCGTTGCCGGCGTCCCAGCCACGTCTGCGCGATGACCACGACCGCCAGGAAGGCGCCGCTGACGACCTGCTGGTAGGCCGAGTCGAGGGAGCCGATCTGGTTGATGACGTTCTGGATGACCTTCAGCAGCAGCACGCCGACCAGCGAGCCGCTGAGGAATCCGAAGCCGCCGGTGAGCAGGGTTCCGCCGATGACCACGGCGGAGATCGCCTCCAGCTCCATGCCCGAGCCGAGGATCGTCACCCCGGACACCAGCCAGGCCGCGTTGAGCGCCCCGGCGAGCCCGGCGCACAGCCCGGACAGGGTGTAGACGGAGATCTTCGTACGGGCGACCGGGGCGCCCATCAGCGCCGCCGCGTCCTCGTTGCCGCCGACCGCGTACACGTACTGTCCGAAGCGGGTGCGCCGCAGGACGACCGCGCCGACGACGAACAGCGCCACGGTGATGTAGACCGGCACGCCCACGCCCAGCAGCGTGCCCTGGCCGAGCGTCGCGAAGAACGAGTCCTTGTCCACCAGATACGTGGTGGAGCCCTCGTCGGTGACGGCGAGCAGCAGGCCCCGGGCGCCGAGCATCGCGGCGAGGGTGACGATGAACGGGGCGAGCCGGGACCGGGCGATCAGCAGGCCGTTGACCAGCCCGATCGCCCCGCACACGGCAAGCGGGAGGAGCAGCGCGACCACCGTGCCGTACCGCGACCCCCATGCGGCCAGCACCCCGCCGAGGGCGAACAGCGAGCCCACCGACAGGTCGATGCCGCCGGTCACGATCACGAAGGTCATCCCGAGCGCGACGACGGCGAGGAACGCCGAGGACAGCGCCATGTTCTCCAGGTTGTCGCCGGTCAGGAAGGTGTCGAAGCTCAGCGACGCGGCGGCCATGGCGATGACCAGGGTCACCAGGGCGCCGTGCTGCTGGGCGAGGGCGCTGAGCCGTTCGGAGCGGCTCGCGCCCGGCGGGTCCTCGTCGGACATCTGTTTGAGGGGGGGCGGGGCCTGCGCGTCGGTCACGTCGGCGGTCATCGCTTTCCTCGTTCCCGGGCAGCGTAGACGGCGAGGACGATCACCACGGCCTGGGCGATCTGGGTCCACGACGGCGGCAGATCATGCTTGATGAGCGTGGTGGTGAGCAGCTGGATCAGGACGGCGCCGGCGACCGTGCCGCCGATGCGGACCCGGCCGCCGCTCAGCGGCGTACCGCCGACGACGACGGCCGTGATCGCGGACAGTTCCATCAGGTTGCCGAGGGAGGTCGGGTCGCTGGCGGACAGGCGCGCGGTGGCGAGGACGCCCGCGATCGCGGCGAGGACACCGGCGCACACGTACACCAGGATCAGCACCCGCCGCACGGGCAGCCCGGCGAGCCTGGCCGCCGGGCGGCTGTCGCCGAGGGCGAGCAGCTGCCGGCCGAACGTGGTCCGGCGCACGACGAAGGCGACGACCAGCGAGAGAACCGCCGCGATCAGGACCAGGTAGGGGACGCCGAGGACGTCCCCGGAGCCGAGGCTCGCCATGGACGGGTCGTGCACGTCCTTCAGCTGGGGGAGCAGGACGAGTGCCAGCCCGCGCCCGGCGACCATCAGGGCGAGGGTGGCGACGATCGGCTGAACCCCGACGAACGCGATCAGCGCCCCGTTGGCGACGCCGACCACGGCGCCGCCCACCAGCGCCACCAGGACCGCGATCCACAGGCCGTAGCCGAGGTAGAGCGAGAGCAGCGAGGTGGACAGGGCCATCACCGAGCCCACCGACAGGTCGACGCCCTCGGTGCCGATGGCCAGGGCCATGCCGAGGGCCACGATCAGGACGGGGGAGACCTGGACGGCCTGGGTGCGGAAGTTCTCGGCGGACAGGAAGTGCGGGGTGAAGGCGATGTTCGCCAGGAGCAGGACCACGACGCCGATGTAGACGCCGTACTCCTGGAGCAGGCGCAGCAGGCGGTCGCGGTCCGCCGTCACCCGGCCCAGCGTCAGTTCGGTCATGCGGTGCCTCCGGTGGCGGCAGCGGTGGGTGCGGTCGGCGCCGTCGCGATGGCGCGCATCAGCCGGTCCTCGGTGACGGCGTCGCCGGTCAGTTCCTCGACGACCACGCCGTCCTTGAGGACGAGCACCCGGTCGCTGCCCTCGATCAGCTCCTCCGTGTCGGAGGAGATCAGCAGGACGCCGAGCCCGTCGTCGGCGAGCTCGTCGATGAGCTTCTGGACCTCTGCCTTGGCGCCGACGTCGATGCCCCGGGTGGGTTCGTCGAGCAGCAGGACTTTGGGCTGCATGGCCAGCCAGCGGGCCAGCAGTACCTTCTGCTGGTTGCCGCCGGAGAGTTCGCCGACCTTCTGGTGCGGTCCGGCGGCCTTGATGCGCAGCCGTTTCATGAAGGTGTCGACGATCCGGTCGACGCGTGCCTCGTCGACCAGACCGAAGCGGGACAGGCCCGGCAGCGCGGCGAGCGCGATGTTCTCGCGGACCGACAGACCCGGCACGATCCCCTCGGCCTTGCGGTCCTCGGGCAGCAGACTGATGCCCGCCCGGATCGCGGCGGGCGTGGAACCGGTGCGCACCGCCGCGCCGGCCACCACGACCCGCCCGGACTCCACCGGCAGCGCGCCGGCGATGGCCTTCGCGGTCTCGGTGCGGCCCGAGCCGAGCAGTCCGCCCAGGCCCACGACCTCACCGGGCCGCACCGACACGGACACGCCGTGCAGCTGGTGGGGCACCGTCAACCCGGTCGCGGTGAGGACCGGTTCGGCGTCCGTGTCGTGGCGGCCGCTGAACTCGGTCAGGCCCTCGTCCCGTACGTCGCCGATCTCGCGGCCGAGCATCAGCGAGACGAGCCGCAGCCGTTCGAGGTCGGCGATGGGGCCGGTGTGGACCACCTCGCCGTCGCGCAGCACGGTGACCGTGTCGCAGACCTCGTACAGCTCGTCGAGGCGGTGGCTGACGTAGATCACCGCGATGCCGCGTTCCCGCAGCATCCGGATCACACCGAACAGGGTGCGCACCTCGCGGGGTTCCAGGGACGAGGTCGGTTCGTCCATGAGGACGACCCGGGCATCGACGGAGACGGCCCGCGCGAGCGCGACCATCTGCTGGGCGCCGACGCCCAGTTCACGCAGCGGCCGGCTGACGTCGACATGGATGCCGAGCCCGCGCAGCGCCTCGTCGGCCCGCTGGTTCATCCGGCGGAAGTCGATCAGCCCCAGTCTGTTGCGGGGTTCCCGGCCGAGCAGGAGGTTGCGCGCCACGCTCATCAGCGGGACGAGGTTGACCTCCTGGTAGATGGTCGAGATCCCGGCGTGCTGTGCCTGCAGCGGGGTGGCGAAGCGGACGGGGGAGCCGTCGTACGCCAACTCGCCCTGGTCCGGCTGGTACACGCCCGTCAGCACCTTGATGAGTGTCGACTTGCCCGCGCCGTTCTCCCCGATGAGCGCGTGCACCTCACCGGCGCGGGCGGTGAAGTCCACGCCGGTGAGGGCCCTGACGCCCGGGAAGGTCTTGGACAGTCCCGTGACCGACAACATCTCAGAAGGCCTTGCCCAGGTCCGCCTTGGCGTTGGAGTCGGTGTACGCGCTGTCCTGGATGACGATGTCCTGCGCCACCTTGTCGCCCTTGGTGAAGCTGTCCAGGGTCTGGAAGGCGAGCGGTCCGAAGCGCGGGTTGGACTCGATGACGCCGCTGATCCAGCCGTCCACGATGCCCTGTACGGCGTTGCGGGTGCCGTCGATCGTCACGATCTTCACGGCGCCGGCCTTCTTTCCGGCACCCTTGAGGGCGTTGACGGCGCCGAGGCCCATCTCGTCGTTCTCGGCGTAGATCCCGGTGATGCCGGGCTTGGACTGGATCAGGTTCTCGGTGACCGACTGGCCCTTCTCGCGGGAGAACTCGCCGGTCTGCTTGAAGACGATCTTGAGGCCGGGCGCCTTCTCCTTGACGCGGTCCTCGAAGCCCTTGGTGCGCTCGGTGGTCACGTTGTTGCCGGCCGCGCCGAGCAGGATCGCGATGTCGCCCTTGCCGCCCGTGGCCTCGATCATCCGGTCCGCGGCGCGCTTGCCCTGCTCGACGAAGTCGGAGCCGATGAAGCTCACGTAGTCCTTGCAGGCGGTGGCGTTGATCTTGCGGTCGACGGTGACGATCGGGATGTGCTTCGCCGACGCGGAACGCAGGACGGGCTCCCAGCCGTCGGAGTTGAGCGGGGCGATCACCAGGAGGTCTGCGCCCTTGGCGATGAGGTCCTGGACGTCGCTGATCTGCTTGGAGAACTGGGACTGGGCGTTGGCGGTGAGCAGCTTGACGCCGCGCTTGCCGGCCTCGGCCTTGATGGAGGCGGTCTCCGCGATCCGGAAGGGGTTGGCCTCCTTCTCGGACTGCGAGAAACCGACGGTGGCGTTCTTCAGGTCGAGCTTCTCACCGCCGTACGCGCTGATGTCGCAGCTCGGTCCGGAGCCCGCGTCGGGCGAGGCGACGACCTGCCCGGAGTCGCCCGCGGCGGCGGAGCCCTTGTCGTTCTTGTTCCCGTCGTCCTCCGACTTGGCGCACCCGGAGACGAGCGCCAGGCTTGTGACCAGGCCGGTGGCGAGAAGGGTTCTGACGGAGGTGCGGCGAAGAAGTTCGGTCGGCTTCATGGAGTCCCCAAACGCGCGGCCCCGGCGCTGAGAGCGCTCCCGGGGAAAGTTCGGTACTTGCGGTCAACTCGGCGTGCACGTCGCTCAGGGGAGGTTTTTACATCGTTGGAAGGAACCTGTAAACCCTTCCGTCCGAAATCTCGAAGAGTCCCGTGCGCCCCCGCGCCCGCGACCGCGGTGAGTCCCGCGAGTCCTTCCCCCCGGCAAAACGGGAGGTCCCGCGGGCCCTTTCGCCCGGCGTACCCGTCACCGACGGCCCAGGGTGCTCTCCCGCTCCAGGAGCCGGAACTCCGCGGTCAGTTCGCGTCCGCCGGGCTCCGTGCGGCCCGACAGGCTGCGCAGCAGCGAGGCGACCGCCATCCGTGCGATGGCCTGCTTGTCCGGCGAGATCGTGGTGAGCGTGACCGCCCCGAAACGGCCCTCCTCCAGGTCGTCGAACCCGACCACCGCCACGTCCCAGGGCACCCTCAGGCCCCGCTCGTGCAGCACCCGCATCGCACCGATCGCGACCAGGTCGTTGTACGCGAACACCGCGTCCGGACGGACCCCGGAGTCGAGCAGTCCGGCCATCGCCCGCGCCCCCTCCTCGCGGTCCCAGCCGCCGACCGGCACCACGAGGCTGTCCGGCGCCGGCACGCCCGCCTCGGCCAGCTCCTCCCGCCAGCCCGAGAGCCGCAGATGGGCGGGCCGGTTCGCGGAGTCGGTGCGGGCGCCCAGGTAGGCGATCCGGGTGCGGCCCCGGCTCAGCAGATGGCGCACCGCGGCCCGCGCCGCCGCGACGTTGTCGATCGCGATGTGGTCGTAGGGCAGGTCGTACTCGCGCTCACCGAGCAGCACCAGCGGCACGTCGTCCGCACGGGTGCGCAGGTCCTCGGCCTCCAGCTCCAGCGGGCTGAGGATCAGGCCGTCGATCACGTTGGCCCGGAAGCCCTGGCTGACCAGCACCTCCTGCTCGCGGTCGCCGCGCGTGTGGTCGAGGAGCACCGTGAACTCGTGCTCGGCGGCCGCGTCGATCACGGCCCCGGCGAGCTCGGCGAAGTACGGGTTGCCGAGTTCGGGCACCGCGAGCGCGATGATGCCCGTACGGCCTTTGCGCAGGTGGCGGGCGGTGAGGTTGGGCCGGTAGCCCAGCTCGTCGATGGCCTCCTGGACGCGGGCCCGCATCGCCGGGGTGACGTGGGGATAGTTGTTCACGACGTTCGAAACCGTCTTGATCGAGACGCCCGCGCGTTCCGCGACGTCCTTCAGGCTGACCCGCAAGGGATCTCCTCCGCATCGGTGTGCAGCCCCCGGCCGTCACCGACCGAGGTGTTTGTCATGACCCTGGACAGCAGCCGATCGGCGTGCTGTGATGCCGACTGCCGTTCCTTCCAACGTTGTACAGACTCAAGCACCGAGCCGCCACCCTTCCTCAGCAAGGAGGATCCGTGCGCACCACACGACTCAGAAACCAACTGGCGCTCCTGTTCGCCGCCGCGATCGGCATCGCCGGACTCACCTCCCCGCCCGCCGCCACCGCCGCCCCGGCAGCCGCCGCCGGCAGCACCGAGGTGCACGGCCTGAAGGGCGAGTACTACACCCAGTCCGCACCCGGAGCCTTCGACTTCCACGAGCTCAAGGCCACCGGCTTCGACCCGAAGCTCGACTTCGACACCCTGGAGCCGCGCCTGGACTTCGCCACCGGGCAGGCCGACGACGTCAACGCCCGCTGGACCGGGCGGGTCGTGCCGGAGAAGACGGGCGCCCACACCTTCTCGATCACCGGCGACAACGGCTTCCGGCTGTGGGTCGACGGAAAGCTCACGATCGACCACTGGGTCGACGACTGGGACAGGGAGCAGACCTCCCAGCCCATCGACCTGACCGCGGGCAAGGCCTACGACATCAAGGTCGAGTACTTCGAGCACTTCGGCGGCTCCAACCTCCATCTGCGCTGGACCGAGCCCGGAGCGAGCAAGCAGGCGATCCCGCAGTCCGCCTTCCTGCTGCCGGACGGCTACACCTACGACGGCGCCGTCGCGACCACCGTACAAGCAGACGGACGCACCCTCCGGCTCGACTTCGCGCAGGAGCTGTCCGCACCCCCGGCCGGCCTCACCGACCACCTCGAAGCGGTGATCGGCGGCGCCGAATGGCCGCTCGCGGGTGCCGCGCTGGACCCCTCCGACCACAAGACGCTGCTCGTCGGCCTGAAGGAGCCCGTCGTCGGCAACAAGGCCGGTGACGCCCCCGGCACCGCCGACCTCCGCTACGACGGCGAGGGCGGGCTGACCGGAACGAACGGCAACGTTGTCAACGCCTTCTGGAGCAGCGGCGGCAACAAGTCGACGTACGAGCTCAGCACCAAGTGGGCCAAGGACGTCGGCCCCGGCAACGCGCTGCCCGAGTACCCGAGGCCGCAGCTGACCCGTGGCTCCTGGAAGAACCTCAACGGCCAGTGGCAGTTCGCCGCCGCCGGCGAGAGCGAGAAGCCGCCGGTGGGCAAGAAGCTCGACGAGAAGATCCTCGTGCCCTACGCGGTGGAGTCCCAGCTCTCCGGCGTCGAACGGCACGAGGACCGCATGTGGTACCGGCGCACCTTCACCGTCCCGGCCGGCTGGCGGGTCGGCCACGGGCAGCGCCTCCAGCTCAACTTCGGCGCCGTCGACTGGCAGTCCGAGGTGTACGTCAACGGCACGAAGGTCGCCGAGCACAAGGGCGGCTACGACAAGTTCAGCGCCGACGTCACCGACGCCCTCAAGCCCGGCCGCACCCAGGAGCTGATCGTCGGCGTCTACGACCCGACCGACGCGAGCAGCGGGGAGAACCCGCCGCTCGGCAAGCAGCGCCTCGACCCCAGCGGCATCTGGTACACCCCGTCCTCCGGCATCTGGCAGACGGTCTGGATGGAGCCCGTCGCCCGGGACCACGTCGACTCGCTCAAGCTGACGCCCGACGTCGACGACAGCCGGGTCACGATCGAGCCCCGGGGCGTGCGCGACGGCGTGCGGGTCACGGCGACGGCGTACGACGGCAAGCGCAGGGTCGGCACCGTCAGCGGCCGCACCGGAGCGCCGCTCACCCTGGACATCGCGAAGCCCCACCTGTGGTCGCCCGACGACCCGTTCCTGTACAAGCTGAAGGTGACGGTCGGCCACGACCGGGTCGGCAGCTACTTCGGGATGCGGTCCGTCTCCGTCGAGAAGGTGAACGGCACCCCGCGCACCCTCCTCAACGGCAAGCCGATCTTCATGATGGCCACCCTGGACCAGGGCTTCTGGCCGGACGGCCTGCACACCGCGCCGACCGACGAGGCCCTCGCCTACGACCTCGAGCTGCACAAGAGGCTCGGCTTCAACTCCGTCCGCAAGCACATCAAGGTCGAACCCGACCGCTGGTTCTACTGGGCGGACAAGCTGGGTCTCATGGTGTGGCAGGACATGCCCGCGATGACCGCCGGCGTCAACCCGGACGCCGCCTCCCGCGCCGAGTACGAGCGCGAGATGAAGCAGATGATCGACGAGCACGCCAGCAGCCCGTCGGTCGTCATGTGGGTCGTCTTCAACGAGGGCTGGGGCCAGTACGACATCGGCCGCGTCGCCGATCAGGCCAAGGCCTGGGACCCGACCCGGCTCGTCAACAACATGTCGGGCCTCAACCTCGGTGCCGACGGCGGAGCCGGCGACATCATGGACGAACACGGCTACCCGAGCCCGGCGCTGCCACCGCACCCCGACGGCAAGCGTGCCCTGGTCAGCGGCGAGTACGGCGGCCTCGGCCTCGGCGTGCCCGGTCACGCCTGGTCGGTGCAGCAGTCCTACGTGGACGTGGACCCGTCGGCGTACACGGACGACTACCTCACCAAGCTCGCCGAGGTGCACGCGCTCGCCTGCAAGGGCGGCAACGGCGCCGTCTACACCCAGATCTCGGATGTGGAGGGCGAGCTGAACGGCCTGGTGACCTACGACCGCGAGGTCGTCAAGCCGGACGTGAAGCGGCTCAAGGACGCCCATGACGCGCTGATCCACGACGCGTCGCAGGCGACCGTGGCCAACTGCTCCTGACGACGGGGCGTCCCGGGCGGGCACCGCTCGCCCGGGACGCCCGCGGGAGGCGCCCTCCACGGGGCGCCTCCCGCGGCGGCAGCTCAGAGGCAGCCCCCGGGCAGACCCTGCCCGGGGCCGCCTCCGGGCAGGCCGCTCTCTCCTCAGGGCGCCGCCCCCATCGGGACGCGCCCGCACCCCCCGACGACGGGGCGCCCGCGGCAAGCACCTCCCCGCTTGCCCCCGCGCTCCGTCCCGGCCCCCTCGACGGGCCACCGGCGTGGCCCGGTCCCGCCCCACCACGGGCGGGGCCGGACACGCCCCACTCCACGTCCCGAGCCCCTCGCGACAGGAGCACCACATGCCCCTCAGAAGACGCCACTTCCTGCGGACGGGCTCCCTGGCCCTCGGCTCCCTCGCTCTGGGCGCCGGGCTTCCGGCCGCTTCGGCCGCCGCGGCCGGAGCGGGAACCGCCGGCCTCCTCCCGGACGCCTTCACCCGCCTCGCGCCCGGCAGCATCACCCCGCGCGGCTGGCTCGCAGGGCAGCTGAAGCTGCAGCTCGCGGGCCTGTGCGGGCGCTACGCCGAGCGCTCCCACTTCCTCGACCCCGACACCAGCGGCTGGGTCCACCCGGACAAAGGCGGCTGGGAGGAACTGCCGTACTGGCTGCGCGGCTATCTCCCGCTCGCCATCGCCACCCGTGACACCGAGGCGCTCGACCGCTGCCGCCGCTGGATCGACGCCGTCCTCGCCACCCAGCGCGGCGACGGCTTCTTCGGGCCGGAGGCCCTGCGCACCTCCCTGGGCGGCGGCCCCGACTTCTGGCCCTTCCTCCCGCTGCTCCAGGCCCTGCGCACCTACGAGGAGTACGCGCACGACGAGCGGATCGTGCCCTTCCTCACCCGCTTCCTGCGCTTCATGAACGCCCAGGGCAGCGGCGCCTTCGACACCGGCTGGGTCTCCGGGCGCTGGGGCGACGGCATGGACGTGGCCCTGTGGCTGCACCGCCGCACCGGCGACGCCTTCCTGCTCGACCTCGTCGACACGATGCACGCCTACGGCGCCGACTGGACCGGCCCCCTGCCCACCCCGCACAACGTCAACATCGCCCAGGGCTTCCGTGAACCGGCCCAGTACGCCCGGCGCACCGGGGACGCCGCTCTCACCCGGGCGACCTACCGGACGTACGAGCAGGTCCTCGGCGGGTACGGGCAGTTCCCCGGCGGCGGCATCGCCGGGGACGAGAACATCCGGCCCGGCTTCGGCGACCCCCGGCAGGGCTTCGAGACCTGCGGGGTCGTCGAGTTCATGGCCAGCCACGAACTGCTCACCCGGATCACCGGCGACCCGGTCTGGGCGGACCGCTGCGAGGACCTCGCCTTCAACCTGCTGCCCGCCACGCTCGACCCCGAGGGCCGGGCCGTCCACTACGTCACCAGCGCCAACGGCGTCGACCTCGACAACGCCCGCAAGACACAGGGCCAGTTCCAGAACGGCTTCGCGATGCAGTCGTACCAGCCGGGCGTCGACCAGTACCGCTGCTGCCCGCACAACTACGGCATGGGCTGGCCCTACTTCACCGAGGAACTCTGGCTCGCCACCCCCGACCAGGGCCTCGCCGCCGCGATGTACTCCCCGTGCCGGGTCACCGCGCGCGTCGCGGGCGGCACGACCGTGACCGTCACCGAGGACACCGACTACCCCTTCGACGAGACGGTCACCCTGACCGTGTCCACGCCCCGCCCGGTCGCCTTCCCGCTCCACCTGCGCATTCCCGGCTGGTGCACCGGACCCGAACTCCGGGTCGACGGCCGTGCGGTGGCCGCGAAGGACGGGCCCGCCTTCGTCCGCGTCGACCGCACCTGGGCGGACGGCGACAAGGTCACCCTGCGACTGCCGCAGCGCACCACCCTGCGCACCTGGCACGGCAACCACGACGCCGTGAGCGTCGACCACGGCCCCCTCACCTACGCCCTGAAGATCGGCGAGGAGTACGTACGGTACGCGGGCGACGACACGTTCCCCGAGTACGAGGTGCACGCCACCACCCCCTGGAACTACGGCCTCGTACCCGGTGCCTCACCCGTCTTCCGGCGCTGGCGCGGACGGATGGACGGCAACCCGTTCACCCACGAGGGCACCCCGGTCGGCATCAATATGAGAGCGCGCCGCATCCCCGAGTGGATCGCCGACGACGAACACCTGGTCGCGCCGCTCCAGCAGAGCCCGGCGCGCGGCGACGCGCCCGTCGAGAAGGTGACGCTGATCCCCATGGGCGCCGCCCGGCTGCGGATCACCTGTTTCCCGACGGCGGCCCCCGACGGCGGGAGGTGGACACCCGAGCCGCCCTTCCGGCGCATCGAGAACCGGAACAGCCGCAAGGTGCTGGCCGTCGACAACATGTCCACGGCCAACGGCGCCCGGGTCGTGCAGTTCGACAACACCGGTACGGGCGACCACGCCTGGCAGACCGTCGACAAGGGGGACGGCTGGTTCCTCGTCCGCAACGGCCACAGCGGCAAGGTGCTCGGCGTGGACGGCATGTCCACCGCCGACAGCGCGCACGTCGTCCAGTACGAGGACAACGGCACCGACGACCACCTGTGGACGTCCGTCGACCAGGGCGACGGCTGGTTCCTGCTGCGCAACCGGCACAGCGGCAAGGTGCTGGGCGTCGACGGGATGTCGGCCGCCGACACCGCCCAGGTGGTGCAGTTCGACGACAACGGGACGGCGGACCACCTCTGGCGGTTCGTCTGACCCCGGCCCACCGGCACATCGGCCCACCGGCGCTCCACCCCAGGGCCGGGCACGCCGTCCGGCGCACCCGGTCTTGACGAGTACACGCACGCCACGAAGAATGAGCGCACTCGCGCTATGACAACGTTGTCCGAGCATGGAGGAGGCAGTCCCGCCCATGAGATGGACCCAACGGCTACGCGGTGCGGGGACGGTGGCCGCGGCAGCGGCGCTCCTCGGCGGCGTCCTCGCCGCACCGGCGGCCCACGCGGCCGGACCGCGCGACGGCCGGCTCACCGACCTCGTCAACCCGTTCATCGGCACCGAGAACGAGGGCAACACCTACCCCGGCGCCGCCGTACCCTTCGGCATGGTGCAGTTCTCGCCCGACACCGGCCACAACACCGGGTACGACTACTCCCAGAACCACATCCGCGGCTTCTCCCTCGTCCACCTCTCGGGCGTCGGCTGCGGCCTCGGCGGCGATCTGCCCGTCCTGCCCACCACCGGTGACGTCACCACCACGGACTACGCCCGCTACGAGGCCGAGTTCAGCCACGACGACGAGAAGGCGAGCCCCGGCTACTACAAGGTCGGCCTGAAGACCGGCATCGACGCCGAACTGACCGCCACCGCGCGCACCGGTGTCCAGCGCTACACCTTCCCCGCCACCGACAAGGCCAACGTCCTGCTCAACGCGGGCCAGTCGCTGCACAGCACGGCCTCCACCAAGGTCGAGATCCTCGACAACAGGACCGTACGGACGGCCATCACCGGCAGCGGCTTCTGCCAGTCCACCAAGCCCTACACCGTCTACACGGTCACCCGCTTCGACCGGCCCTTCACCACCTCGGGCACCTGGCACGGCGACACCGTCACCGAGGGCTCCAAGGAGTCCGAGGGCTCCGGCCGCAACGGCGCCTTCGTCCGCTTCGACACCACCGAGGACCGCACCGTCGAGGCGACGACCGCCCTCTCGTACGTCGACGCCCGGGGCGCCGCGCTCAACCTCCGGTCGGAGGGCGGCCGTTCCTTCGACAAGGCCCGGGACAAGGCCCGGCGCGCCTGGGAGGACCGGCTCGACGACGTCCGGGTACGGGGCGGCGACGAGACCCTGCGCCGCACCTTCTACTCGTCCCTGTACCGGTCGTTCCTCGCGCCGAACATCGGCAGCGACGCCGACGGCCGCTACACCGGCTGGGACCAGAAGATCCACCGCACGGCCTCCGACGGGGGGTTCACCTACTACCAGAACTGGTCGCTCTGGGACACCTACCGCACCCAGTCGCAGCTGCTCTCCCTGCTCGCCCCGCGCGAGGCCCGCGACATGGCGATCTCCGTCATCAGGATCGACGAGGAGAGCGGCTGGCTGCCCAAGTGGGGCTACGGCACCGTCGAGACCGACATCATGACCGGCGACCCGGTCACCCCCTTCCTCACCAACGCCTACCAGCAGGGGCTGCTCAAGGGGTACGAGGAGCGCGCCTACCGGGCGCTGCGGAAGAACGCCGACGGCGTGCCGCCCGCCGACTCGCCCGCCGTGGGCCGGGAGGCGAACAAGGAGTACATCGCCGACGGCTTCGCCCCGTACGTCAAGGGCCGCCCGCACGCCAAGCCCGGCGACTCCGACTACGACCACGGCGCCTCCGCCACCCTGGAGTACGCCCTGTCCGACGCCATGCTCGCCGAGATGGCCCGCGACCTCGGCCACGGAGCCGACGCCGCGCGCTACGCCGAGCGGGCGCAGAACTACCGGAGGATCTTCGACCCCGCGACCGGCTTCTTCCGCGCCCGCGACGCCTCCGGCGCCTTCACCGGACCGGACGACCCGGCGCGGAGCGAGGGCTTCCACGAGGGCACGTCCTGGCAGTACCAGTGGCTCGTCCCGCAGGACCTTCCGGGCATGGTCGGCCTGATCGGCGGCAAGCAGGCCGCCAACGACCGGCTCGACTCCTTCTTCGCCTACGACCAGCTGGTGAAGGACCCGGCGAAGACCGCCCGCGAGGTGTGGGTCAACGGCCCGTACGACTACTACAACGCCGACAAGTACAACCCGCAGAACGAGCCCGACCTCATCGCCCCGTACACGTACCTGTCGACCGGGCAGCCCTGGAAGACCACGGACGTGGTGCACGCCGCGCTGACCCTCTTCACGGACACGCCGACCGGAATGACCGGCAACGACGACCTGGGCACGATGTCCGCCTGGAACGTCCTGTCGTCCATCGGCATCTTCCCGGTGCAGCCCGGCTACGCCACCTGGGGCCTGTCCACGCCCGTCTTCGACCGCGTCGACCTCACCCTGGACCGGCGCTACTACCCGCGCGGAGCCCTGACCGTCACCGCGCCGGGCACCTCGGAGAGCAACCGCTACATCCGGTCGGCGCGGACGGACTCCCACGCCTACGGCCGTACGTATCTGACGACCGACGCGCTGCGCGCCACCCGCTCGCTCGCGTTCACCGTCGGCTCCGATCCGTCCGACTGGGGTACATCCGCGGACGCTGCACCGCCGGCGCTGAACTGACGCCGACGGGCCGCGGCCGCCCCGGCGCCGCCCGGTAATCCCTTGTCATCCCCCGGGTCCCGCCCCCTCCCGGCACCTCTCCTGCCGTCCGGAGGGGGCGGGACTTGATCTGCTGTTAACTGAGCGTAGCCTGATCGCACTTGACCGTAATCATCCCTCGGGGATTGACTGCTGGTTCACCCTTCGCCGACGTCGAGAGCACTCCATTGACCTCTGACCTGCTCGCCCCACTCGACCTGGCCTTCTGGAACATCGAGTCGGCCGAGCACCCGATGCACCTGGCCGCCCTCGGCGTCTTCACGGCCCGCTCGCCCACCGCCGCCGCGCACGCCGCCGACCTGCTCGCCGCCCGCGCCGCGGGGGTGCCGGGCCTGCGGATGCGCATCCGCGACCTGTGGCAGCCGGCCACCCTGCGGCGCACCCTCGCCATCGGCGGCGCCACCCGGGAACCCGCCCCGGACTTCGACCCGCTCGACCACGTCCGGCTGCACGCCCCCGTCGCCGACTTCCACGCGGCCACCGGCCCGCTCATGCAGCGCCCCCTGGAGCGCGGACGCCCGCCCTGGGAGGCCCACGTCCTGCCGGGCGAGGACGGCGTCTCCTTCGCCGTGCTCTTCAAGTTCCACCACGCGCTCGCCGACGGACTGCGGGCGCTGACCCTGGCCGCCGCGATCATGGACCCCCTGGACCTGCCGGCACCCCGCCCGCGGCCCGCGCCGCCCCGCGGGACCCCGGTCCCCGACGTCCGCGACCTGCCCGGCCTCCTGCGCGGCAGACTCCAGGACGTCGCCCGCGCCCTCGACATCACCACCTCCGTGGCCCGCGCCGGCTGGACGGCACGCCCCACCCCCGCCCTGACCTCACGGCCCACCGGCACCCGCCGCACGGCGGGCGTGCTCATCGACCTCGACGAGGTCCACCTCGTCCGCAAGAGCGCCGGCGGCACCGTCAACGACGTCCTGATCGCGCTCGTCGCGGGCGCGCTGCGCCGCTGGCTCGACGAGCGCGGCGACGGCGTCGACGGCGACGCGCCCCGTGCCCTGATCCCCGTCTCCAGGCGCCGCCCGCGCACCGCCCACCCGCAGGGCAACCGGCTCTCCGGCTACCTCGTGCGGCTCCCCGTCGACGACCCGGACCCGCTCGGGCGGCTGCGCGCCGTCCGCACGGCCATGGACCGCAACAAGGAGGCGGGCCCCCACCGCGGGGCGGGCGCCGTCGCCCTCCTCGCCGACCACGTGCTGCCGCTCGGCCACCGGCTCAGCGGACCCGTGGTCGGCCAGGCCGCCCGGCTCCTCTTCGACATCCTGGTCACCAGCGTGCCGCTGCCCAGCCCCGGCCTGACCCTCGGCGGCTGCCCGCTCGCCGAGGTCTATCCGCTCGCCCCGCTCGCCCGCGGGCAGGCCCTCGCCGTCGCCGTCTCCACGTACCGCGGCCGGGTCCACTACGGGCTCGTCGCCGACGCCGAGGCGGTGCCGGACCTCGACGTGCTGGCCCACGCGCTGAGCGCGGAGGTGGCGGCCCTGACCGAGGCCTGCGGCCCCTGACCGCGCCGCGAGCACCACGCCCGCCGTCCCCTCCGGCAGCCGGTGATCATCGCGGGTTTGGTGCCGGGACCGTCGCTCCGTAAAATTCCGCCTTCGAAAGCGAGCGCGGTCCGAGCGCGGCGCGCAACCCGAGGAACGGCAACGCGATGACGGTGACAGACGACAGCCAGGCGGCCCCCGCCGTGGGCACGGCACAGGTGGTGGCCCAGGCCTCGTACGGCCCCGGAATCGACCCGGAGCGGCTGGCCGTGTGCCTGTCCGTCCTCGACGAGCTGGACAAGCTGGACGTCGACCACCCCGACGCCGTCGCCGTCCGCCGCGCCACCGCCGGCGTCTACCGCACGGTCAAGCAGCGCCGCCGCCAGGAGCGCCGGGCCGCCAAGACCGCCCACGACAAGGCGGTCACCGAAGCCACCGCCACCGGGTCCGCCCAGCGCATCGACGACGAGACCGAGGGCATCCTGCCGTCGTCCGTGACGGAGGCCGGCGAGATCGCGGGGATACTCCAGCGGCCGCGGTCCTGCTACACCTGCAAGAAGCGGTACGTCGAGGTCGACTACTTCTACCACCAGCTCTGCCAGGACTGCGCCGCCGAGAACCGCTCCCGCCGTGAGGCCCGCGCCGACCTGACGGGCAAGCGCGCCCTGCTCACGGGCGGCCGCGCCAAGATCGGCATGTACATCGCCCTGCGGCTGCTGCGCGACGGCGCGCACACCACGATCACCACGCGCTTCCCGAACGACGCGATCCGCCGCTTCAAGGCCATGCCCGACAGCGACGAGTGGATCGGCCGCCTGAAGATCGTCGGCATCGACCTGCGCGACCCGGCCCAGGTCGTCGCCCTCGCCGACTCGGTCGCCGCACAGGGCCCGCTCGACATCCTGATCAACAACGCGGCGCAGACCGTACGCCGCTCCCCGGAGGCCTACAGCGAGCTGCTCGCCGCCGAGTCGGGCCCCCTGCCCGCCGGTGAGCTGCCGCCCGCCGAGGTCATCGGCACCTTCGGCTCGGGCGCCGTCGCCGCGCTGCCCGTCCCCGGGGGCGGCGCGCTGACCGCGCGGGACGTCACCGAGCTGGCGCTCGTCTCCGGGTCCGCCTCCCTGGAGCGGATCGCCGCCGGCACGGCCATCGACGCGGGCGGGCTCGTGCCCGACCTGCACGACACCAACAGCTGGATCCAGGCGGTCGAGGAGGTCACGCCGGTCGAGCTCCTCGAGGTCCAGCTCTGCAACTCCACCGCGCCGTTCATCCTCATCAGCCGGCTGCGCGCCGCGATGGCGGCGGCGTCGGCGAAGCGCACGTACATCGTGAACGTCTCCGCGATGGAGGGCGTCTTCAACCGCGGCTACAAGGGCGCGGGCCACCCGCACACCAACATGGCCAAGGCCGCGCTCAACATGCTCACCCGCACCAGCGCGCAGGAGATGTTCGAGAAGGACGGCATCCTGATGACGGCCGTCGACACCGGCTGGATCACGGACGAGCGCCCGCACCCCGACAAGATGCGTCTCGCGGACGCCGGTTTCCACGCGCCGCTCGACCTGATCGACGGTGCGGCCCGGGTCTACGACCCGATCGTCCGGGGCGAGCAGGGCGAGGACCTCTACGGCGTCTTCCTGAAGGACTACGCGCCGGGCAAGTGGTGAGGCGGGCGCCGGACCGCGGGGGACCGGGCGGGGGGGGACCCGCGGGATCCGGCGGTCAGTCGACCGCGCCGAGGCGCGCGTGCCGGGCGGCGACGAGTTCCAGCAGGGTGCGCCAGTCCTCCATGACCCCGGCGTTCAGTCCGGCGAGACCGGCCGCCTCGTGCGCCTGACGCAGCGTCAGCGCGTCGTCGGCCAGGGGGCCGAGGCCGTCGAGGCCGCCGCGGGGCGCGGCGTGCAGGCGTACGAGCCGGGCGACGCGCTCGCCGAGCAGCGGCCGTATCGCGTCGGCCGCCGCGTCCGCGGCCGTGCAGGCGGTCGTGTCCGCGGCCGTGCGGGCTGCAGGAGGTGCCGTCCGCGCGGCGGGTCCCGGGCGGCGGGCATGCCCGGCGGCCGGTGCGAGCAGCGGACCGATGCCATGGACCAGGCCCGCCACCTGCAGTTCCTTGTCGCCGGGCCGGTCACGGCGCAGCAGCGCGGCGGTCCGCAGCGCGTGCTCGTGCGGATCGTCCGCGGCACCCTCCCGCGCCCCGGCCGTCCCGGTGCGGCCCGCCGCCGGGCCGGAGCGGGGGAGACCGTCCGGGGTGCCCCGGACGCCCCGGCAGGCGTGCAGCAGATCCATCAGCTCATCGATACCGCGCAGCTCCATGCGTCAGTCCTCCCGGCGGGCGAAGCCGTTGCCTGACGTCAGCAGAGCACGGCTCGCTGTCGATTCGGCCAACGGGACCTGAACTGCGTCCCGTGTCCGGGCTGTCGCCCCGTCCGCGGCGGGCGCTCACGGCCCCGTACGGCTCGCAATGAGCCGAACGGGTGACACCAAGGTGTGCACATCGGGTCAAACAGGTGCAGATTAGGGCCTGCTGAGCGTTGAACGGCTCAAGACAGTTACCCCTCGTTTTCGGCCCTATCGAGCAGGCGCCCGCTCATTTGGTTACTCTGTAGTGGACGGACAGCCACTTCTGGGTTCCACCCACACCCACGGTCCGTCCCGGGACAAGCCGGTCACCACGGCCTGCTCTCCATCGAGTTACCGGCGCCACCGCGTCCCTAACTGCATTCGACTCAAGCCCGAGTGGACGTCAGACGGCGGCGACAGAGCGGCCCCTGTGTCCCGAGGGTGACCCGACACATAAGGAGTGCGCGGTGACACCGGAGAAGACGAATCTCGAAGAGCGCCCCGAGGACGTGGAGATCGTGGCGGCAGGCCCTGTGGCCGATCGCGGCGGCCCCGTCACGAGCGTGAAGACCCGTACGAAGGGCCCCCAGGAGAAGCTGGGCAGCCTCGACGTGTGGGCCAGGTCCGCCCCGATCCGTCTCGCCGGCTACGAGGACGACCTCGCCGAGCCGCACATCCTGCCCAGCGTCGACTGACGGGCGGGCCCGTCCCGCTCCCTGACCGGCGTGGGCGTGCGAAACTCACGCCCATGCTGATCAGAGACGCGACGGCCGACGACTGGCCGAAGATCTGGCCCTTCTGGCACCGGATCGTCGCCGCCGGGGACACCTACGCCTGGGATCCGGAAACCTCCGAAGAAGCCGCCCGCGCGCTGTGGACGGGTCCGGGCAAGCGGGTGTACGTGGCCGAGGGCGAGGACCGGAACATCGTCGGCTCCGCGTACGTCACGCCGAACTACGCGGGCCCCGCCGCCCGCGTCGCCAACGCGGGATTCATGGTCGACCCGGACCGCTCCGGCCAGGGCATCGGCCGTGCCCTCGCCGAACACGTCCTGGTCGCCGCGAAGGCCGACGGGTACCGGGCCATGGTGTTCAACGCCGTGGTGGAGACCAACCCGGCGGTGAGACTGTGGACTTCACTGGGCTTCACCGTCCTGGGCACCGTACCGGAGGCCTACGACCACCCCCGGCACGGAAGAGTCGGACTGCACATCATGTACAGGGTGCTCTAGCAGCCTGTCGGGGCGGGACCCCGGCCGAGCGGTTCCATGCACCACCATGCCCGCGGCCGCGGCCGCTCCCAGTCTCCGTGGAACCGGGATGCGTGAACGGACGACGACGGGGCAGAGGGGCGATGCGGTCTCCGGGACGTCGGCGTCCCGGAGACCGCACTCGTCCACCTCTCGGGCCTGGACTCCTCTCGCCGTCATGTGACTTCGGACATCCTGGTCCGTGTGTCCACACGTGATCCGGGGACCGTACGGGCCGCGGGCCACCCGGGGGACCGGTTCTGAGCCGGGAACCGATCTCCCTCAGACGTCGCGCGCCGGTCCCGTGCTGTCCCGTTCGATCAGTCCGGGCACCGGGACCCGCACCGTGCGGGTCGTGCCGCCGTCCAGCAGGGACGTCAGTTCCTGCGCGGCGGTCCTGCCGAACTCCACGGTGTCCCGGGACAGTGCCGACAGCCACGGCTTGACCATGCGGCACAGCGCGGAGTCCTCCCAGGCCACCACGGAGACGTCGTCCGGTACACGGAAGCCGAGTTCGGTCGCGGCGGCGACCCCGGCGAGTGCCATCACGTCGTTGTCGAAGACCAGCGCGGTCGGCGGCGCGGCACCGGCCAGCACCCGGCGCGTGACGGCGGCACCCTCCGCGTCCGAGTAGTCCGTGGTCACCGAGCGCACCTCCGTCAGTCCCCGGCGCCCGGCCTCGGCGCGCAGCGTACGGATCCGGCGCTCGGTGTGCGCGAGCCCGGGCAGTCCCGCGATGTGCACGATCCGGCGATGGCCGAGGGCGTGCAGCCGGTCCACCACCGAGGCCATCGCACCCGCGTCGTCCGCCCACACCGTCGACAGCCCCGGGTGCCGGGCGTCCGGCATCCCGCCGATGACCACCGCCGGCAGTCCGAGGCCGTCCAGCAGGTCGGGGCGCGGGTCGTCGGTGCGCGGATCGACGGCCAGCACACCGTCCACGCGGTGCTCGGCCCACCAGCGCCGGTACACCGCGCACTCGGCGTGCACGTCCTCGACGACCTGGAAGAGCAGCCCGAGATGACGCTCGGCCAGCACCTCCTGGACGCCGGAGATCAACTGGAGGAAGAACGAGTCCACGCCGAGCGTGCCGGCGGGACGCGCCACCACCAGGCCGACCGTCGCCGCGCCCTCGCCGGACAGCGCGCGCGCCGCCGTGCTGGGCCGCCAGCCCAGCTGATCGGCCACCCGGCGCACCCGGTCACGGGTGACCTCGGAGACCCCCGGCCGGCCGTTGAGCGCGAAGGAGACCGCGCTCTCGGAGACGCCGGAGCGCCGCGCGATGTCCTTCATCGTCGGTCTGCGCGCGGGAGACCGCTTGGCGGGCAATCCGTCCCCCTTTTCCTCGTACGAAACGGTGCCGCGAAAGGACCACCGCACTAAAGCGCTTGAGCGGGAACAACCTAATGCGCTTTAGCCGATCACGGCAAGACGGTCAGCACACCTCTTTGACCAGCGGCTTTGCGGAGCTAATGACTTTAGCTCCGCCTCATCCATTGACGTGGCCCGGAAACCGGCTGCAAGGTCTGCGACGGCACACATTCGCCGACGCCACCGCAAAGGAGCCGTGTCATCGTGCGCCTTCCTCGCAGAGCTCTCGCCGCCGCCGTGATCGCCGTCGTCCTGCCGCTGAGCGGGTGCGGCTCCGGTGATCCGGGAGGCGGCTCGACGGACGCCTCCGGCAGGATCGAGGGCGACATCACCTTCCAGACCTGGAACCTCCGGGCCAACTTCAAGCCGTACTTCGAGGGCCTGATCGCCGGCTTCGAGAAGAAGTACCCGGACGCGCACGTGAAGTGGGTCGACCAGCCCGCCGAGGGCTACGCCGACAAGATCAGCGCGGACGCGGCCGGCGGCACCCTGCCCGACGTCGTGAACGTCTCCCCGGACCTGGTCGCCCCGCTCGCCAAGGCCGGCCTCGCGCTGGACCTCGACAAGGCGGCCGCCGACTACCGCCGGGAGTACCTCGACGGAGCCTGGGCGAGCCATCGCATACCGGGCATGACCGGCACGTACGCCTTCCCCTGGTACCTGAACACCGGCCCCCTCTTCTACAACAAGAGCCTCTTCGAGAAGGCCGGGCTCGACGCCTCGAAGCCTCCGCGGACGTACGACGAACTCTTCGCCGACGCGACGCGGCTGGCCGAGAAGAGCCACGGCAAGGTCGCCACGCTCGCCAACGTCCCCACGATCGAGGACTTCGGCCGTTACGGCGTCCAGCTCATGAACAAGGAGGGCACCGGGTTCCGCTTCAACGACTCCAAGGGGGTCGAACTGCTCACCAGGTACAAGGAGCTGTACGACGCGAAGGCGCTCGATCCGCAGGCGCTGACCGCCACCCCCGAGTCGTCCGGCAAGAAGTTCCTCACCGGGGCCGTCGCGATGAACCCGGGCAGCGCACTGGACCTCGGCAACTTCAAGAAGCAGGCGCCGGACCTCTACAGGAACATCGGCATCACGGACCAGATCACCAGCACCGGCAAGGTCAACATGTACGTGATGGGCGTGATGGTCAACGCGCGCACCAGGCACACCCCGGCCGCCGTCGCCTTCGCCCACTACGTCACCGACGCACGACACCAGATGGAGTTCGCCAAGAAGGTCGCCATCTTCCCGAGCACCGCCGGTTCCCTGGACGACCCGTACTTCACCAAGGAGGACGGAACGGACGAGACGCGGGTACGGGTCGCCGCCGCCAAGTCGCTGAAGAACGCGGTGAACTACACCCCCGTCCTGTTCAGCGAGCAGATGAAGACCGAGCTGCGCAACTCCGTCGCCAGGGCGCTGCAGGGCAAGGAGAGCCCCGAGGAAGCCCTTGACAACGCTGTCAAGGCGTGCGACCGGCTGCTCGAGCAGCAGGGCTGAACCGGCATGGCGAGTCCCACGGTGCCGCGGACGCGCCGCCGTCCGCCCGCGCCGGTGACGCGAGGCGCCCCGTCCGCCGCGAGGGTGCGGCGCCAGCTGCCCACCAGTCCCTGGCTGTTCGCCGCGCCGGGGCTGCTGATCACCGGCGCCTTCATCCTCTACCCGTTCGTCTCCACCCTGGTCAACTCCCTCACCGACCGCCGGACCCTGGTCCCCGGCCGGTTCGTCGGACTGGCCAACTTCCGGGAACTGCTGCACGACGACATGTTCTGGATCGGCCTGCGCAACAGCTCGCTGTACGTCCTCGGGGTCGTCCCCGCGCTCGTCCTGCTGCCGCTGCTGCTCGCTCTGCTGGTCCGGAAGAACATTCCCGGCATCGCCTTCTTCCGGTCGGCCTTCTACACCCCGGTGGTCGCCTCCATCGTCGTGGTCGGCCTGATCTGGGTGTGGCTCTGGACGAACGCGGCCTGGTCAACTCGCTGCTGGAGGCCGTCGGAGTCGGCCGGGCCGGCTTCCTGAGCGACCAGTGGCTGCTCCTGCTGAGCGCCATGGCCGTCACGGTCTGGAAGGGACTCGGCTACTACATGATCATCTACCTGGCCGCGCTGGCCGACGTCCCGCGCGAGCTGCACGAGGCCGCCGCGGTGGACGGCGCGGGCGCGCTGCGCCGCTTCCTCACGGTCACCGTGCCCGCCGTCCGCTCCACCATGGTCCTGGTCGGCGCGCTCTCCTCGGTCGCCGCCTTCAAGGTGTTCTCCGAGGTGTACCTGATGGCCGGCCCCGACGGCGGCCCGGCGGGCGAGGACACCACCCTCGTGATGCTCGTCCAGCGCACCGGCACCGGGCTGACCGGCCGCGTCGGCTACGCCTCCGCCCTCTCGGTGGTCGTCTTCGCCGTCACCGTCGCGCTGATGCTGCTCGTCCTGCGCGCCGACCGGAAGGAGGACACGTGAGCACCGCCGGGAAAAGCGGCGAGCCCGGCACGGTGACACCCGGCACGGCGCCGCCCCGGGCGCGCGGGCGCCGCCGCCGGGTCACCGACGAGAACGGCCGCCGCGTACCCGCCTGGGAACTGGCTTTGCGCTACCTGCTGCTGCTCGCCGTCCTCGCCCTCACCGTCGGCCCCTTCCTGTGGCAGCTCTCCACCTCGCTGAAGGGCCCGACCGAGAACATCTTCAGCTCCCCGCCCCGGTTCCTCCCGGGCGAGCCCACCCTCCACAACTACGAGCGGGTCGCCGACACCATCCCCGTGTGGGACTACGCCCTCAACTCGCTCAAGGTCGCCGGCGCGAACGTCGTCACCAACTGCGTGGGCTCGGCCCTCGCGGGCTACGCCCTCGCCCGGCTGCGCTACCGCGGACGCGGGGCCGCCACGCTCGTGTTCATCCTGGCGATGCTCGTGCCCGTGGAGGGCATCATCATCGCCCAGTTCACGACGATGCGGGAACTCGGCCTTAACAACACCCTCATCGGAGTGGTCCTGCCCGGCAGCGTCGGCGCGATGAACGTCCTGCTGATGCGCAACGCCTTCCGCAACCTGCCCGAGGAGGTCGAGGAGGCCGCGTTCGTCGACGGGGCCGACGTCTGGCAGCGCTTCCTGCGGATCGCGCTGCCGTCCGTCAGGGGCACCCTCGCCGTCGTCGCGATCTTCGCCTTCATGGGCGCCTGGGACGACTTCCTGTGGCCCCTCATCGTGCTGAGCGACCCCTCCAAGTTCACCCTGACCATCGGCCTCAACTACCTCCACGGCACGTTCGCCAACGACGAACGGCTCGTCGCCGCCGGCACGGTCATCGCCGTGGCCCCGCTGATCGCCCTCTTCGCCTGCCTCCAGCGGTACTTCTTCCGCGGCGTCGGCGAGGGCGCCGTCAAGGGCTGAGCGACCCGGCCGCCCGCGACCCACCGGCCCGCCCTCCCGCACCGCGCACGCCCGCCCTCCCGCACCCCGCACTCCCGATCCGCGAGGACCCCGTATGCCCTCTGCCGTGCGCTTCGGCGTCAACTACACCCCGAGCGAGGGGTGGTTCCACCACTGGCTCGACTTCGACCTCGACTCCGTCCGCGCCGACCTCGACTCCGTCGCCGCCCTCGGTCTCGACCACATCCGGGTCTTCCCGCTGTGGCCCTACTTCCAGCCCAACCGGACCCTGATCCGCCCGCGCGCCGTCGAGCAGCTCGTCGCCCTCGCCGACGCCGCCGCCGAACGGGGACTGGACGTCAACGTGGACGGCCTCCAGGGGCATCTGTCGAGCTTCGACCACCTCCCCGCCTGGACGCGGACCTGGCACCGGCGGAACATCTTCACCGACCCGGACGTCGTGGACGCGGAGGCCGCGTACCTGCGGACCCTCGCCGCCGCCCTCGCCGACCGGCCGAACTTCATCGGCATGACCATCGGCAACGAGGTCAACCAGTTCGCCTCCGGGCCGCACCCCGACCCCGACCGCGTCACCTCCGACGAGGCGGCCCGGTGGCTGACCCGGCTGCTCGCGGCCTGTGAGGCGGGCGCTCCCGGCCGGCTGCACCTGCACGCCTCCTACGACGCGGCCTGGTACCAGGACGACCAGCCGTTCACCCCCGGGCACTCCGCCGGGCTCGGCGCGCTGACCGCCGTGCACTCCTGGGTGTTCAACGGAACCGCCCAGCGCCACGGCCGTACGGGGACGGCGACCGAGCACCACGCCGCCTACCTGGTCGAACTGTCCAAGGCGTGGGCCGACGACCCGCGCCGCCCCGTCTGGCTCCAGGAGGTCGGCGCCCCCGCCCCGCTGATCCCCGCCGAGCACGCGGCCGGCTTCACCGAGGCCACCGTCCGCGGCGCCCTCGACTGCCCCAACCTGTGGGGCGTCACCTGGTGGTGTTCCCACGACGTCAGCCGCGACCTCGCCGACTTCCCCGAACTCGAGTACGGGCTCGGGCTGATGACCAACGACCGGACGGCCAAACCCGCCGGCCGCGCCCTCGCCCGGCTCGTCGAGGAGCAGCGCGCCCGTCCGCACGTCCCCGCGCCCCGCACCACCGCGCTCGTCGTCGACACCCACGCCGGCACCCGGCGTTCCGTGTGCGCCCCCGGCGGCCCGGTCTTCGAGGCGTTCGCCCGGCTCACCGCGGACGGGGCCCGCCCCACCACCGTCCTCGCGCACCGCGCCGACGACGGGGAACACCTCGCCGCGCGCGGCATCACCGAGGTCGTCACACCCGACCGCGTCGTCAGTACAGCGCCGTAGCCCGTCCCCCCAGCGATACGGAGCCCACCGTGAAACCCAGCAGACGCACCCTCCTGCTCTCCGCGGCCACGGCCGCCGCGGGACTCGTCCCCGGACTGTCCGATACGGCCGCGGCCGCCGCCCGCGACCTCCAGCCGTACGCCTCCTACTGGTACCCGGACTCCCTGCCGGCGGGCACGCCCGGACCGGGCATCACCTGGCGCAGCCTCGCGGACTGGAGCACCGACACCGACGCCGACCTGCCCTTCAACGCGGCCCGTGTGCCGCTCGCCGACCGGTTCACGCCGACGCCGGTGAACCCGATCGCCCGCGCCGGCCAGGCCCGTGTCCAGTCCCTCGTCTCCTTCGGACCCACCGCGGGCAACCGCTCGCAGGGCGCCCCCACCGCCGACTACTACGCCCTCACCCACTGGGCGTACATCGACGAACTCGTCTTCTGGGGCGGCTCCTCCGGCGAAGGCCTGATCCTCGCGCCGAACGCACCGGTCGTCGACGCCGCGCACCGCCACGGCGTGCCCGTCCTCGGCAACGTGTTCCTGCCCCCGGCCGCCTACGGCGGGCAGCTCCAGTGGACCCGCGACCTCGTCCGCAGGGACGCCGCGGGCCACTACCCGCTCGCCGGGCGGCTCGTCGAGGTGGCGGCGGCGTACGGCTTCGACGGCTGGTTCGTCAACGCCGAGACCGGCGGCGGCGACCCCGCGCTCGCCACCGGCATGCTCGGCTTCCTCGACGAGCTCAGGTCGCTGGGCGCGGCGCGGGGACAGCGCGTGACCTGGTACGACGCGATGACGGTGGACGGCACGGTGAGCTGGCAGGGCGCGCTCGACGACCGCAACAGCGCGTTCTTCGAGACCGCCGACTCGATGTTCGTCGACTTCCGCTGGTCCGCGGGCGCCCTCGCCTTCTCGGCGGCCACCGCCCGGCGGCTGGGCGGCGACCCGTACGAGCTGTGGGCGGGCGTCGACGTCGAGGCCGCCGGCACCGCCGCCCGGGTGGACTGGGACGCGGTCGTGCCCACCGGCCGGGACCACGTCGTCTCGGTGGGCTTCTACCGGCCCGAGTGGACCCGCAACCACCTGCCCGCCGGCCACACGCCCGGCGACTTCCACGCCGCCGACGACCTGTTCTGGACGGGAGCGACCCTCGATCCCGCCACCGCCGACCCGGGCGCCCGCTGGCGCGCCCCGGCGGTGTCCGTCGCCGACCGCTCGACGGTCGCCTCAGTACCCTTCGCGACCGTCTTCAACACCGGGCACGGCCTCAAGTGGTACGAGGACGGCGAGGTCACCTCGGACACCGCCTGGAACCACCTCGGCCTCCAGGACCGGCTGCCGTCCCGCCGATGGGTCGTCCGCACGACCGGCCGGCGCCCCTCGGTCGCCTTCGACTTCGCGGACGCCTGGCGCGGCGGCAGCAGCCTCCTCGTCGACGGCGATCTCGACGGACCCGTCACCCTCGACCTGTACGCGACCCGGCTGCCGCTCGGCCCGGCCACGGTCGCCGAGCTGACCCACCGGGCCGAGGCGGGCGACGTCACGGTCGAACTCGCCGTCGCCACCGCCGAGCCCGGAGCCCCGGGCGAGGCACCCCCGTACACCTACCTCCCGCTCACCCCGGGCGGCCGGGGCCGCGGTCACGGCCGGGACAGGGACCCCGTCGGCGACGCGGCCGGCTGGCTCACCTCGCGCGTCCGTGTCGCGCGGCTGTCCGGCACCGTCCACGCCCTCGGCGTCCGGATCACCCCCGCCGCCGGCACCGAGCGGGTCCGGCTGCGGCTCGGCCGGCTCGCGGTCCGCGACCGGACGGTCACCCCGGCCGCCCCCTCCGGCCTGCGGATCACCGACGCCGACGGCGGCGGCTTCCGCTTCCGGTGGCACGGCGCCCCCGGCCACGTCCGCCACTACGCGCTGCACCGCGTCCTTCCCGACGGCACGCGCCGCTTCCTCGGCGGCACCTGCCAGACCGCTTTCTACGCCGGCGGCCTCGCGCCCGAGCAGGGCGAGCGAGCCGCACGGTTCGACGTCCGCGCGGTAGGGGAGTTGTTCACCGTCTCCTCCCCGTCCACGACGACGCACACCTGGTAGCCGGCCCCCCGACGCCCCCTCACCCCACGGAGCACTCCCATGCATGACGACCGCACCCTGGTCGAAGCCCGCCTCAAGCGCGTCCTCGACGAACGCGTCCGCCCCGCCGTCTACCCCGAGTCCGTGCCGCTGGACGTCGCCGTGTGGCACGCGCCCGGCGAGCCCGTCCCGGTCGAGGAGGGGCTCGCGGCGACGCCGGAGCCGATCGAGGCCGGCGCGCGCTGGGGCGCCCCGTGGGGCACCAGCTGGTTCCGGGTCACCGGGACCGTGCCCGAGGCCTGGGCCGGCCGGACCGTGGAGGCCGTCCTCGACCTCGGCTTCGACGAGAACATGCCCGGCTTCCAGTGCGAGGGGCTCGTGTACCGGGCCGACGGCACGCCCGTGAAGGGCCTCAACCCGCGCAACCAGTGGGTACGCGTCGGGGCACCGGCCCGCGGAGGCGAAGAGGTCCGCCTCCACATCGAGGCCGCGTCCAATCCGGTCATCCTCGACTACCACCCCTTCGTGCCGACGCCGCTGGGCGACAAGGAGACCGCCGGCGGCGCACCGCAGTACACCCTGGGGCGGATGGATCTCGCTGTCTTCGACGAGACGGTGTGGCAGCTGGTGCTCGACCTGGAGGTCCTCGGCGAGCTGATGGCCGAACTCCCGGTGGAGTCACCCAGGCGCTGGGACCTGCTGCGCGCGATCGAGCGGGCCCTGGACGCCGTCGACCTCCAGGACGTCGGCGGCACGGCCGAGGCGGCCCGCGCCTGCCTCGCCGGCGTACTCGCCGCGCCCGCCGTGCCCTCCGCGCACCGTGTCAGCGCCGTCGGGCACGCGCACATCGACTCGGCATGGCTGTGGCCGCTGCGCGAGACGGTGCGCAAGGTCGCCCGGACGACCGCCAACATGACCGCGCTCATCGAGGACGAGCCCGACTTCGTCTTCGCCATGTCGCAGGCCCAGCAGTGGGCGTGGGTGAAGGAGCACCGGCCCGAGGTGTGGGCACGGGTGAGGAAGGCGGTGGCGGACGGACGGTTCGTGCCCGCCGGCGGGATGTGGGTCGAGTCGGACACCAACATGCCGGGCTCGGAGGCGATGGCCCGCCAGTTCGTGCACGGGAAGCGCTTCTTCATCGACGAGTTCGGCGTCGACAACGAGGAGGCATGGCTGCCGGACACCTTCGGCTTCGCGGCCGGGCTGCCGCAGATCATCAAGGCCGCCGGCTCCAAGTGGCTGCTCACCCAGAAGATCTCCTGGTCCCGGACGAACAGCTTCCCGCACCACACCTTCCGGTGGGAGGGCATCGACGGCACCCGGATCTTCACCCACTTCCCGCCTGTCGACACCTACAACTGCGCGATGAAGGGCAGCGAGATCGCTCACGCGGCACGGAACTTCAAGGAGAAGGGCGCCGCCCGCCACTCGCTCGCGCCCACCGGCTGGGGCGACGGAGGCGGCGGCACCACCCGGGAGATGGTCGGCCGGGCGGCCCGGCTGCGGAACCTCGAAGGGTCCGCGACCGTGACCTGGCGGACACCCCGCGCCTTCTTCCGGAAGGCCGAGGACGAGTACCCGGACCCGCCGGTCTGGGTCGGCGAGCTGTACCTCGAACTGCACCGCGCCACCCTGACCAGCCAGGCGAAGACCAAACAGGGCAACCGGCGCAGCGAACACCTGCTGCGCGAGGCGGAACTGTGGGCGGCGACCGCGGCGGTCCGCACCGGATTCCCCTACCCGTACGAGGAGCTGGACCGGCTCTGGAAGACGGTGCTGCTGCACCAGTTCCACGACATCCTGCCCGGCTCGTCGATCGCCTGGGTGCACCGGGAGGCACGCGTGACCTACGAGCGGGTAGCCCGGGAGCTGAACGCGATCGTGGACGCGGCCCAGCGTGCCCTCGCCGGGGACGGCACGCGGGAGCTGGTGTTCAACTCCGCCCCGCACGGCCGTGACGGAGTGCCCGCCGGCGGCGCCCGTACCCCCGCCGCCGTCGCGCCCGTGGCCCTGGAGCCCCGCGCGGCCGGCGGCCATGTCCTCGACAACGGTCTGCTGCGGGTCGAGGTCGACGCGCGGGGGCTCGTCGTCTCCGTGTACGACCTCGGCGCCGGGCGGGAGACCGTCGCCCCCGGCCGGGCCGCGAACCTGCTGCAGCTCCACCCGGACTTCCCGAACATGTGGGACGCCTGGGACGTCGACGAGTTCTACCGCAACACCGTCACCGACCTGGCCGACGCCGACGAGGTCGCGCCCGGCGCGGACGGCACCTCCGTGCGGGTCGTACGGAGCTTCGGCGCCTCACGGGTCACCCAGGTGCTGTCGCTCGCGGCGGGGGAGCGGCGGCTCGGCATCGACACCGAGGTCGACTGGCACGAGACTGAGAAGTTCCTCAAGCTGGCGTTCCCCCTGGACGTGCACGCCGAACGGTACGCCTCGGAGACGCAGTTCGGGCACTTCTACCGTCCGACCCACACCAACACGTCCTGGGACGCCGCCAGGTTCGAGGCGTGCAATCACCGGTTCGTGCACATCGCCGAGCCCGGCTGGGGTGTCGCCCTGGTGAACGACTCGACGTACGGCCACGATGTGACGCGGACCGTGCGGGAGAGCGACTCGGGCACGACCACGACCGTGCGGGTCTCGCTGCTGCGGGCCCCGCGTTTCCCGGACCCCGAGACCGACCAGGGCGTCCACCGCTTCCGGCACGCGCTGGTGCCGGGCGCGGAGATCGGCGACGCGGTGCGCGAGGGCTGGCGGATCAACCTGCCCGAGCGGCGGCTGACGGGCGGGCGGGACGTCGAGCCCCTCGTCACCGTCGAGGAGGACGCCGTCGTGGTGACGGCGGTGAAACTGGCCGACGACGGCAGCGGTGACGTCGTCGTCCGCTTCCACGAGTCGCTCGGCGGGCGCGCCAGGGCCACGCTCACGCCGTCCTTCGCCGTGGCCTCCGTGACCCCGGCCGACCTCCTCGAACGTCCCCTGGACAAAGCCACGCCCCCCTCCCGCGACGGCGACCGCCTCACCCTGCCCCTGCGCCCGTTCGAACTCGTCACCCTCCGCCTGAAGCGGAGCTGAAGCGCCTCGGAGCGGCCCCAGCGGGACCCCTGCCCGCCGGGGCCGTCAGGGCTCCCGGCCCGCCGTCGTGCTCAGCCGCGTCGGCCCCAGGAACTCCCTCACGTACGTCCGGTCCCAGCACGCGCCCGTCTCCCGCAGCTCCCGCCAGGTCGTGAACCGGTAGCGGTACAGCCGGGCCCGGACGTAGCGGGGCGGGGCGTCCGGCGGGAAGGGGGAGCGGCGCAGCAGCCGCAGCGTGTCCCGGTCGCCCTCCAGCAGCCGCTCCACCAGGCCGCCGAACCACGACCCGGCGTAGGCGGGGGAGAGCGCCGCGAACCACATCAGCCAGTCGAGCCGCAGATGGTACGGGGCGAACTGGCGCGGCCAGTGCCGTGGATCGCCGGGCTTGCCCCGGAACTCGTACTCCCGCCAGTCGGAGTCCTCGCGGGGCGGGTCGTCCGCCGTTCCCTCGACGACCACCTCCTGCCGGACGCGGGTGACGCTGCCGAACGCGCCGTAGGTGTTGACCAGGTGGAGCGGGTCGAACGAGCGGTTCATGACCTGGCGGCGGGAGACGAGGTTGCGGGCGGGACGGTAGCTGAGGGCGAGGAGCCCGGCGGCGACGACGAGGACGACCACCTCGTACCAGACCGGCGCTCCCCGTGGATGCCCGGAACCGGTGGGGAACCGGACGGCGGACAGGGCCACCACGACGGTGATCCAGTTCAGCCAGGAGAAGTTCCCGGACAGCACCAGCCACAGCTGGGTGACGACCATCAGCGCGGCGGCGGCCGTCGCGACCGGCTGGGGGGTGAACAGCAGCACGGGGACGGCCAGCTGGGTGACGTGGTTGGCGGCGACCTCCACCCGGTGGACGGGCTTCGGCAGCCGGTGGAAGAACCAGCTCAGCGGGCCCGGCATGGGCTGGGTCTCGTGGTGGTAGTCGAGGCAGGTCAGCTTCCGCCAGCAGGCGTCGCCGCGCATCTTGATCAGCCCGGCGCCGAACTCGACCCGGAAGAGCACCCAGCGCAGCAGGAACAGCACGACGACCGGCGGCGCGACCTCGTCGTTCCCCAGGAAGACGGCCAGGAAGCCGACCTCCAGGAGCAGCGACTCCCAGCCGAAGGAGTACCAGGTCTGGCCCACGTTCACGACCGACAGGTACATCGCCCAGGGCGCCAGCCACAGCAGCATCCCGCCCCACAGCGGCAGATACCCGTCGACGCCCGCCGCCAGCGCCGCCGCGACCGCGCACCCGGCCCAGGACCAGGCCGCGAAGAAGCGGTCCGAGTAGCGCCACTGGAACACGCTCGGCGCCTGCCGCCACGGCACCCGGGCGACGAACCGGGGCACGGGCAGCATGCCGCGCTCCCCGATCAGCGCGCGGAACTGCAGGGCCGCGCCGAGGAAGGCGACGAGGTAGACGACCGCCAGGGCCCGCTGGAAGACCAGCCGGCTCAGCCAGTAGTCGGGTGCGGTGAACCAGTCCACGGCCCGGTGCTCCTCTCCCCTCCAGTGTGACGCGGGGTGACCGACGCGCGCCCGTATCATCCGAACGGCCGACGGCCGCGACCCGCGCGACGAAGGACGCATTGCCCGTGGCCACGACCGGCAAACAGCGCCCGCGACGCCGGGCGACGCCCTCCGGCGGGCCGGGGACCGGAGCGGATCCCGCCCGGAGAACGAGGCGCGCGCGGAATCGCCAAATCGGCCGGATCCTGACAAGGTGGGCACATGGCTGAACGGGGAGCGAGCGCCCTGTCACTGCCGGACGACTGGCCCGCCCACCCGAATCCGATCCTGGCGCTCAACCTCATGGGCGGCTTCGCGTGGGACCTGGACAGCGGTCAGATGCACTTGGACGCCCGGGCCCACGAGGTCTTCGACCTGCGCCCCGAGGAATTCGACGGTCAGGCCGAGAGCCTGTCCCAGCGGGTGCCGCCGTTCGAGGCCGCCCGGCTCGACACCATGGTCGCGCAGGCCCTGAAGGACGGCAGCGAGAACTACGGAGCGTACTTCCGCATCCGCTGCCGGGACGGGTCGCTGCGCTGGACGCACACCCAGGGCTACATCGGGCGTGACCAGAACGGCCGCCCGCGCAAGATCGTCGGCATCGTCCGCGACGCCACGCAGGAACTCGCCGACAGCGTCGCCCGCCGGGAACAGGCTGCCCAGGACGAGGTGCGGCGCCAGCAGACGAACGTCGTGCAGGTGACCACGGCGGCCCTCGCGCACGCCCGCACCGTGCAGGACGTCATCGACGTCGTCGAGGCGTCCCAGGGCATCACCCACCTCGGAGCCGCGAGCGTCGTCATGGGCCTGGTGGAGGCCGGACGCATCCGGCTCGTCGCCGAGGGCCCCGAGGGCAGCCGGGTGCCGGGCACCCACGTCACCCGGATCGACGAGCCCTACCCGATGAGCGAGACGGTCCGCACCCTCGCCCCCCTCTTCATCGAGTCCCCGGAGGAGTTCGCGGCCTCGTACCCCAAGCTGTGGCCGGGCCTCACCGCTCTGAACATCACGTCCGCCGCCTATCTGCCGCTCATCGCGCAGGCCCGCCCCATCGGCGCGATGGGCCTGCTCTACGACGACCGGCGCGGCTTCTCCGACGAGGACCGCAACGTCCTGCTCGCCCTCGGCAGCAGCATCGCCCAGAGCCTGCAGCGGGCGATGTTCTACGAGCAGGAGAAGGACCTCGCCCAGGGGCTCCAGCAGGCCATGCTGCCCCGTTCCATCCCCAGCGTCTCCGGCGCCGACATCGCCGTCCGCTACCGCGCCGCCTCCTTCGGCCGCGACATCGGCGGTGACTGGTACGACCTGATCCCCCTCCCCGGGGGCCGGGTCGGTGCCGTCATCGGGGACGTCCAGGGCCACGACACGCACGCCGCCGCCGTCATGGGCCAGCTGCGCATCGTGCTGCGCGCCTACGCCGCCGAGGGACACACCCCCGCCACCGTGATGGCCCGCGCCTCGGTGTTCCTGCACGAACTCGACACCGACCGCTTCGCGACCTGCCTGTACGCGGAGGTCGACCTGTCCACCGGGGTCGTCCAGCTCGTCAGGGCCGGCCACATCGACCCCCTCGTCCGGCACACCGACCGCACGTGCCGCCGGCTCACCGTCGAGGGCGGTCTGCCGCTGGGCCTGTCCGCCGAGTTCGGCCGGCTGGAGTACCGGGTCGAGGCGTTCGAACTCGACCCCGGCCAGACCCTGCTGCTGTGCACCGACGGGCTCGTCGAACAGCCCGGCGCCGACCTCGACGACGGCATGCGCGCCCTGATGGAGCTGGTCCGCACCGGCCCCGACGACGTACGCGACCTCGCGGACCGGCTGATCGACGAGGCCGAGGAGCGGGGCGGCGAGGACGACGTGGCGCTCCTGCTGCTCAGCCGCCGCTCCCACGTCGCCCAGCGCGTCGGGGGCCGCGTCCAGCAGCACGTGGCCCCCGGCGATCCCGAGGCGCTCACCGAGGCCCGGCACATGATCCGCGCCGCCGTCCGGGCCTGGGGCGCCGGGGACAGGGCCGACGAGATCGAACTGGCCGCCGACGAGCTGATCACCAACGCGCTGATGCACACCGAGGGCGCGGCGGTCGTCACCCTGCGGGCCCTGACCGGACCCGATCGCCGGGTCCGCGCGGAGGTCGAGGACTCCTCCAGCGCCCTGCCGCGCCGCCGGGAGGCCGGCGAGTCCGGGGTCTCCGGGCGGGGGCTCATGCTCGTCGACCAGCTCGCCGACGTGTGGGGCGTGGAGGCGCGCGGCGGCGGCAAGTGTGTGTGGTGCGAGTTCGTCACGCCGACGGCCGGCACAGCGGCCTCCCGGGGCTGACCGGGCCGGGGGCCGCGGCGCAGCCGCGTGGCGGTGCCGTCGGCGGGTGGCACTCTGGACGTATGCCGGAACTGCCCGAGGTTGAAGCGCTCAAGGGCTTCCTCACCGGCCGCCTCGTCGGCCACCGGGTCGTGCGGGCGCTGCCCGTCGCCATCAGCGTCCTGAAGACGTACGACCCGCCGCTGACCGCCTTCGAGGGCCGCGAGGTCACCTCGGTGCGGCGGCACGGCAAGTTCCTCGACATCGAGGCGGACGGACTGCATCTCGTGACGCACCTGGCCCGGGCGGGCTGGCTGCGGTGGCAGGACCGGCTGCCCGACGGCCCGCCCCGCCCCGGCAAGGGGCCCCTCGCGCTGCGGGTCGCCCTGGAGACGGGTGAGGGCTTCGACCTCACCGAGGCCGGCACGCAGAAGCGGCTCGCGGTCCATGTCGTAAGGGACCCGGCCGACATCCCCGCGGTGGCCCGGCTCGGACCCGACCCGCTCGCCGGCGACTTCGACGAAGCACGCTTCGCGGGGCTGCTGGAGGGCGAGCGGCGCCGCCTCAAGGGCGCACTGCGCGACCAGGGCCTGATCGCGGGCATCGGCAACGCCTACAGCGACGAGATCCTGCACGCCGCCCGCATGTCGCCGTACAAACTCGCCTCCTCGCTGACCCCGGAGGAGACCCGCCACCTGTACGAGGCGCTGCGCTCCACGCTCACGGCGGCGGTCGAGCGTTCCCGCGGGCTCGCCGCCGGCAGCCTCAAGGCCGAGAAGAAGAGCGGTCTGCGGGTGCACGGCAGGACGGGTGAGCCCTGCCCCGTCTGCGGCGACACCGTCCGGGAGGTCTCCTTCAGCGACTCCGCGCTCCAGTACTGCCCGACCTGCCAGACCGGCGGGAAACCGCTGGCGGACCGCCGGATGTCGCGGCTGCTCAAGTAGGCGCCGCCCCGGCCGGCGGCCCCCGGGACGGCGCGGCCGGGGGCGGAGGGTCTCAGGGCGACGTGAGCGTCACCAGGCGCTCGCCGCCCGCCGTGCGCACCTCGAACCGGCTGATGTCGTCCGGACGCAGGGCCGCGCCGCCCCGCACACGGGTCGCGTCGTCGTCGTGCCCGGCGACCATCCAGCTCGTCACCGTCTGCTCGGAGCCGTCCCTGCCGACCGCGACGAGCCGGCAGGCGTGCGGGCCCTTGGCATCCTTGACCCGGACGTCGATCTCGCTGCCCCAGTCCCGGTCCTCCGCCGTCACCTGTGCCCACACCCCGGTCGACGCGTCCGTCGCGGCCACCCGCGTCGTCCCGGCGTCCTCCCCGCCGACCAGGGCGATCGCCGGGCCGCCCACCGCGAGCACCACGGCCGCCGCCACCGCGTACAGCCACCGCCTGCGCCCGGCCCGGTGCCGCGTCGCCACCTCGCCGAGCAGCCGGTCGAGCAGCCGGGGTCCGGGTGCGGCGAACGGATGCACGAGGCGTGGTGTCGCCCGGCGGTAGAGCATCAGCTGCCGGGCGGCGGGGCGGAACTCGCTGACGTGCGCCGTGCACCGAGGACACTCCATGAGGTGGTCCTCGAAGCGGAAGGCTTCCGCCTCGTCCAGCACGCCGAGCGCGTAGGCACCGACGTCACGGTGCCGTTCCAGGGACCTCATACCAAATCCTCGAGCCGGGGGAGCGGGGCGGGGGTGGTGTTGCCTGCCCACCGGTACGGACCGGACCGCCGAATCATTCAAGCCCGTACGGAAACGGGCGAGACATTCGGAGCGGCCGGCCTCGCGGATTGGTCGGATCCGGGATTCGGCCCACGGGAGCCGGACGGGAACGCGGGAGTCGCGGAAGCCGGAGGCCGCCTCAGAAGAGGTGAATGGCCAGATGCCCCAGCGGGAGCCCCAGCCGCCAGGCCGGCGTCCACACCTTCGGACCGTCGTCCTCGCCCGGCACGGGACCCCCGCCGGGCACCGCGTCCAGGTCGGGGGCGAGCAGCTCGGTCTCCTCCAGCCACCGCCAGGCCGCCGCCGCCAGCTCCAGGTCCGGGGCGGGACCGCCCGTCTCGTCCGCCTCGGCGTCCAGCGCCGCCATGCGCTCGGCCACCCAGTCCTGCCACGGCTGGTCGTACGCCGTCAGCGAGAGCCAGGTCTCCAGCTGCGAGACGACCCGGATGCCCGGGAGCTCGCCGTCGCTGTCGGAGAGGAAGATGGTCAGCGCCAGGGCGTCGCGGCCCGCGCGGAACTCGAAGGACGTGGGCGGCATCAGGTCCCCGGTCCGCAGCAGCTCGTCCGCGATGTACTCGGCGTACAACCAGGCCATGGGAACGGTGAGTTCACCGCCGCCTGTGCCGTCCGTGCTCTCCTGCCCTCTGTGCAGCATCCCCTCTGCCTCCTCCGGTGCGTGCGCGTCGCCCGACCCCGGGCTCCAGTCCGGAACACGGATGAGGACAGCCGATTACTCAACCCTGGTCCTCGGCAAGGCGCTTTACGGAGGCTTGACCCGGCCTCCGGTTTCACCGCAGGTCGGCCGCGTATCCCGGAAGTACCCGGCGCAGGGCGCGCAGCGCGTAGTACGCGCGGGACTTCACGGTACCGGGCGGGATCCCCAGCGCCGCCGCGGCCTCCGCCACACTCGCCCCGCGGAAGTACACCTGCACCAGGACGTCACGGTGCTCCGGAGTGAGAGTCTTCACAGCCTCCCGCACATCGAGGGTCGCCGCCGACCGTTCGGCGTGGTCGGCGCAGACCCGCGCGCTCTCCGGCACCTCGTCCCCGACCTCGGCGGGCCGCGCCTGCCGGGCCCGCCGCGCGTCGATCGCCAGGCGCCGCCCGACGGTGAGCAGCCAGGGCCGTACGGAGTCGAAGTCGCCGGCGCGCAGCGCCTCGGGGTGCTGCCAGGCGCGTACGAGCGTCTCCTGCACCAGGTCCTCGGCGCGCTGCCGGTCGCCGTCACTGAGCCGCAGCAGCAGGGCGAAGAGCGGTCGCCCGTGCTCGCGCTGCAGTGCTGCCAGTTCGTGCTCGGCGGTGGTCGCCCGGTGCGTGATGGTGGTGGCTCCGGCCGTCATGGCCGTATGTCAGCGCAGGGCGCCGCCCGCCGACAGCCACCGGACACGGCTGTGCGACGGGCGGTCGAAGCGGTCGGTGAACGGTACGACGAACGGTCCGCCGCCGGCGGGCGGACCGCTCAGCGGGAGTCCTCGCGCCCGGTGCCCGCGAGTTCCGAGCGGTGGTAGGAGTACCCGAAATAGATCACGCACCCGATGACGAACCAGACGGCGAACCGCACCCAGGTCTGCCACTGCAGGAACGTGATCAGCCAGATGGAGAAGACCACGCCCAGGGCGGGGACCACCGGCATCCACGGGGTGCGGAAGGTCCGCGGCAGGTCGGGCTGCTTGTAGCGGAGCACGATCACCGCGACGCAGACCACGACGAACGCCAGCAGGATGCCGATGTTGGTGAGTTCGGCCGCCTCGCCGATCGGCAGGAACCCGGCGATGGCGGCCGAGGCGAATCCCACGATCCACGTCACCCGGGTCGGCACGTGCCGGGTGGGGTGCGTCTTCGCGAACCACTTCGGCAGCAGCCCGTCCCGGGACATCGAGAACCAGACCCGGGTGACACCCAGCATGAACGTGAACATCACGGTGAGGATGCCGATGATGGCGCCGACCGCGATCACGTCGGCGAGACCGCTCAGCCCGACCGACTTGAACGCCGTCGAGAAGCCGCTCTCCTTGTCGATCTCCTTGTAGTCCTGCATGCCCGTGAGGACCAGACAGGCCGCCACGTACAGCACCATCGAGATGGCGAGCGAGTAGATGATGGCCTTCGGCATGTGCTTCTGGGCCTCCTTCGACTCCTCGGCCGCCGTCGACATGGCGTCGTAGCCGAAGACCGCGAAGAAGACGGTCGCCGCGCCCGTGAAGGCCCCGCCGACCCCGTACGGGAAGAAGGGGCTGTAGTTGCCGGTGTCGATGTGGAAGACGCCGACGCCGATCACCAGGAGCACGACGAGGATCTTCAGCCCGACCACGACCGTCTCGAAGCGGGCCGCGCTGCGCATGCCGAGGTTCAGCAGATACGCGATGAGCAGGCACAGCACCGCCGCGAACAGGTCGACCCGGTGGCCGTCGCCGGTGCCGGGCGCGCCCAGCATCCAGTGCGGCAGGTCGGCGCCCGTCTCGCCGACCAGGAAGCTGAAGTAGCCGGAGATGCCGATGGCGACCACCGCCACGATCGCCGTGTACTCCAGGAGCAGGTCCCAGCCGATGAACCAGCCCGCGAACTCGCCGAGCACCGCGTACCCGTACGTATAGGCGGAGCCTGCCTTCGGGATGAGGCCCGCGAACTCCGCGTACGACAGCGCGGCCGCCGCGCTCGCGAGTCCGGCGATGAGGAACGACACGAGGACCGCGGGGCCGGCGGTGCCGTTGGCGACCGTGCCGGCGAGGGTGAAGATGCCCGCGCCGATGATGCCGCCGACACCGATCGCGGTCAGCTGCCACAGGCCGAGTGACCGGTCGAGCCTGCCGCCCTCGCCGGCCTCCGTCTCTTCGATGTGTTCAATGGGTTTGCGGCGGAGAATGCCCTCACCCATCCGGAGCCCGGCCATGAGCCTCACCTCTTCGCGGACGGCAATCGGCTGACGGCGGATCATGATGGTCCACTCGCGCCGTCAACGGAAGACGCCACGCACTGGCCGCCCGGCCGCCCGGCCGCCCGGCCGCCCGGCCGCCCGGCCGCCCGGCCGCCCGGCCGCCCGGCCGCCCGGCCGTCCTCCGCTTCCGCGCGGGCCGCGGGCGCGGCCCCGCGTCCGCTCACCGCCGCGCCGGACGGGGTGCTACGGCACCACGGTGACCGGCCAGCGTCCGGCCTTCACGAGCCGGATCGCCACCGAGCCGACGATGCGGTGCCCGGCCTGCTCCGAGGCGCCGACCACCACGGCGTCCGCCTTCAGCTCGTCCGCCGCCGTGACCAGGCCGTTGTACGGGTCGCCGCGGAAGGTGTGGAACTCCCAGCGCACGTCGAATATGTCCTTCACCCGCTCGGTGGCGTCGCGGATGTACTGGATCAGGTCCTCGGCGATCTCGTCGGTCGTCTCGGCGACCGGCACGCCGAGGGCCGCTCCGGCCGCCATCACGGGCTGGATGTAGACGACCGCGAGCAGCGCCCGCTGCCGTCTGGCGAGGCCGCCCGCGTACGCCGCGGCCCGGAGCGAGGAGTCGGAGCCGTCCACTCCCACCAGGATGACCTTCGGTCCGTCCGTACCCCGCTCGAACCGATGCGCGCGCTGCTCTTCCGTCACGGGGGTGAGGCTATCGGAAACCGCAGGTCCCGCCGCCCCGCGCGGACAGAGTGGCCGGTACACGGAAAATCATCTCATCGAGTGTTTTAGCGCTGCTTCTCGGCGTCGGAGCGGTGCGGCGCACCCCGTCCGGGCCACTCATGAATCATGAAAAAGGATCAGCTGCTCACGCGGCGCCGGGTGTTGACCGCCGGCGTCGCCGCCCTGGGGGCGGCCTCGGCCGCGAGCGCGGCACACCTCCTCGCCGCCGGCCCGGACCCCGGCCCGGCGCACGCGTCCGCGGCGGCGGGGCCCCAGACGCACCACCCGCAGGGACCGTCCGCCTACCGCGCCTACCGCCTTCGGCCCCTCGCCGGGAACGGCCCGCCGCACCTGTCGCCGCCGCGGACCGCCGTCCGCCGGAAGCCGATCCTGCGGGTCCCGGGACATGGCCGCAGCATGGTCCTGAGCTTCGACGACGGCCCCGACCCGAGCTGGACGCCGGACATCCTGCGCACCCTGCGCCGGTACGACGTCCGCGCGATGTTCTTCGTCTGCGGCGAGATGGCGTCCTACAACAAGGACCTGCTGCGCGAGATGGCCGACGACGGGCACGTCGTCGGCAACCACACCTGGGGCCACCCCCTGCTCACCAGGATGAGCAGGCGCGCCATCCGCTCCGAGATGGAACGCACCTGCGAGGTCATCGAGGACGCCTGCGGCCGCCCCCCGCTCTGGTTCCGCGCGCCCTACGGGGCCTGGAACCGGGCGGCCTTCCAGCTGGGCGCCGAGCTGGGCATGGAGCCGATGGCGTGGACGCTCGACACACGCGACTGGACGCGGCCGGGAACCCGCGCCATCGTCCACGCGGTCGAGGAGGGGGCCGGCCGCGGCGTCGTGGTGCTGTCGCACGACGCCGGGGGGAACCGCTCGCAGAGCGCGCGGGCCCTGCGCCGCTATCTTCCGTGGCTGCTCGACTCCGGATACCACCTCACCGTGCCGCGGCGGGAGCGGGAGTGGACGTAGGACCGTGACGGGCCTTCGCCCGCCTGTCACCGGACCGCTCAGCGGACCTCGGTCAGGCGGGCGAAGACGACGACGTTCCCGGCGTAGCCGTTCTGCTTGGAGAAACCGCCCCCGCAGGTGATGACCCGCAGTTCGGGAGTCTCCGCGTTCCCGTAGACCCGCTCCCCGGGGAAGTCGTCCTTCTCGAAGACCTCGACGCCGTAGATCCCGAACACGGCGACCTTTCCGTCCGCCCGCTGCACCTCGATCCGGTTCCCCTTGTTCAGGGCGCCGAGACCGTAGAAGACGGCGGGCCCCCGCTTGTTGTCGACATGGCCGACGATCACGGACGTGCCCTTCTCGCCGGGCGAGACGGCACCGGTGAACCAGCCCGCGAGATTCGGGTCCTCGGCCGGCGGGGCGTCCACCCAGCCGTCCACGTCGAGACCCACCGGCGTCACCGGCGCGTCCACCTGGATCGCCGGAATGCGCACCCGGTCCACCGCGGAGTACGGCAGCGCGGCCGGCCCCTTCGTGAACGTGGCTGCCGGGGGCCGGCTGTTCTCCGCCGCCGCCGCCGAAGCGGGCTGAGGCGGGCCCACGTCGAACTCGCCGGAACCGTTGCGGATGAGAGCGAGACCGGTGAGCAGGACGAGCGCCACCGCGCCCCACGGCGCGCGCCTCCTCCGCCGGCCCTCCTCTTCGGCAACCTCGGACACAGCCATTCGCCATCCCCTCTCGACACGGCCGTCACCGCGTCCGTCGCGCATACGAGAACGCTAAGCGCGGCACACCCGGCGGGCGACGGGGAAAGGGCGAACGGGTGGCGGGCGAGGAGATCGTGCGCCATCCGAGTCGCCCCGGGGAGGAAATCTGCCACGGTCGGTGACCTGCGGCGATGTCGCTCCGTCAGGAACGCGCCCGGCGTGTTGGCTCACCAGGACGGACCATCGCCGAAATGCGGCCCCGTACGCGGCATCTGAGGGTCTGTCTGGGAGGCGCTTTCTCGCCCATCCACCGGGGACGGTGCCCGGGGCGTCTTCCGCGGAGGATCATATGCGTACTACTCGTGCTCTGGCGGTTTCTGCCGCCACGTTCGCCGCCGTGGCGCTCGCAGCCCCGGCGGCCGGGGCGGCGAACGCCCCCGACCATGTGGCCGGGGGGTGGAACAACCCCAGCAACATCATGGTGATGCCCAGCGTCATCGCCCCCGGCGGGCGGCTGACGGTCACGGTCGACGGCTGCCCGCGCGGCGGCACCATGACGTCGAACGCCTTCCCCCGGACCAGGCTCTCCCCGGAACGGCAGGGCGGCGAGACGTCGAGGGGCGTGGCCACCGTCCGCGACTCGGCCACCCCCGGCTCGTACGACGTCACGGTCAACTGCGACGGCAGGGGCTCGCTGACGCGCCCCAACGCGTTCACCGTGATCGGCGGTGTCCGCGGTGGCCTCGGCGGCAGCAGCTCGACCGGGGCGACACCGGCCGACATGGCGATCGGCGGCGGACTGGTCAGCGCGGCCCTCGCCGGCGGCGCGCTGTTCTGGGTCCGCCGCAGGCCCGGGAAGCGCGTCTGAGCCGCCGCTCGCACCGACGGCCGCCGCTGCCCGGACGGCCCGTCGCCCCGGACCCTCCTGGGTCCCGGGGCGACGGGCCGTCCGCGTATCGCGCCCGCCCCCGGCCCCCGGTTCACGGCCGCCCCCCGGCCCCCTGCCGCTCCCTCCGTTCCTCGGCGTCTCGGCCCTTCAGCCCCTCAGTCCCGGGAAGAGGGCGAAGTAGGGCTCCGTCGAGGACGCGAGCCCCCGGCTGTAGGGGGCGTCGAAGTCCCAGATCAGGAAGAGCAGGAAGGCGATCAGCGCGGAGAACAGGCCCGCCAGGATCAGTTCCCGTGTCGTACGGCGGATCTGCAGCGCGAAGACCATGCCGATGGTGACCAAGGCACCCGTGATGAGCCCGAACCACACCACGCCCGGCATCGTCGCCCCCGTGGAGTCGGCGCGGGAGGCGCGTGCCGCGTCGGCCGCGGCCACCTGGTCGACGAGCGGCTGGTACGCCTGCGCCTCGAAGTCCGTCCTCGGCACATAGTCGGTGACGTCCTCGCGGACCCGGTCGAGCAGCCGGCCGCCACGGGCCGTCACCTCGCCGTGGTCCGCCATCGACCGCCACTCGGTGGTGACGACGTGACCGACATACGCGTTGACGTCGGCGCGGATGCGGTCGCGGACGTCGGCGGGGTAGACGCGGGCCCGCGCCGAGATCTCGTGCAGGGCCTGGGCCTCCGCCTGCACATGGTCCTGGGCGGCGCTGCGCGCCTCCCAGGCGCCCGCGATGGCGAGACCCAGGACGATGGCGTACACCACGCCGATCATCATCGTCATGTACTCGATCACGTCCGGGGTCTCGGACGGATCCTCGTCCTCGCGCGCCGTGCGGTGACGCACGAGGGCCACGATGAGGACGACGACGCACGCGGACGCCATGGCGAGGGCGAGAACAAGCCATTCCGGCAAGGAAGTCTCCAGGGGTCAGCGGGGACGGAGCGCCGCTACGGCGAGTACCGCGGGCGCGGTGATGAGCAGGGTGAGCGTCACCAGGGACGGCCCGCCCTCGGGCGGACGTCCCGGCGCGGCCGTGCGCCGCGGCGGATAGCTCACCGGTGACGGCGAAGGGGGCGGCGACGGCTTCGGGCGCGCGCTCGGGGAGTGCGACGGCGCGGGCGGCGGTGGCGGCACCGCCCGGGCGGGCGGCGGCACCGGGACCGGCCGCGCCCGGGGCGGTGGCGGCGGCTTCGGTGCGCGCGGGGTGGGCTCGGGGGCGGGCTTCGGCGGTGGCGTGGGCTCGGGCGGTGGCGTGGGCTTCGGCGGGGGCGGCGGCGGTGGTGGCGGCTTCGGAGTGGGCGGTGGCGGCGGGGTCGTGGGCGGAAAGCACGGGCCGTCGCCCGCCACCGCCACGGCGTCCGTGCCGTCCGGGCCGGTCGAGGCGTAGGCGCAGGCGTCGGCGGACGCCGGAGTGCCCGGTGCCCCGAGGAGCCAGCACAGCGTCAGCACCGCGAGCAGCCGTACGGGCAGGCCGGCCCGGGTCCGTGTGGGTCGATGCACGACGGAGATCATGAGCGCCCGCAGCGCCCGGCACGCCCCGGTCCGGGCGGATTGACCCGAACGGGGGAGATCCGGCTCGGTGGGGTTTGGGAGCTGGTGCGCCGGCTCTCCCGGTATGCGCACAGGTGAGCTGTTCACCCGGAGCGGGGCGCGGGCTCCGGAAAGAAATCCGGGCCCGATTGAACACTTCCCCCACCGCCGCCCGTACCCAGGGTCGGACGCGGTGGACAGCAGTCGGCTGCAACAGCCAAGCAAATCAACGGGAGTTGACCATGAAGACCTCCTGGCGTAACGCCTCACTCGTAGCGTCAGCTGCGGCCGTGCTGGCACTCACGACGGCGTGCGGTCAGGACAACGGCGGGCAGTCGGCGGGAGCGGGCACCCAGAACGTGGGAGCCCAGGCCGCCGCCGACGGGTACTCCGGCGGCGGAGCCGGTTACGGCGCCGACTCCAAGGACGAGCAGGGCAAGCAGGAGGCGGCGTCGGCCGAGTCCGCCGGCAGCCTCACCGTCGCCGAGGACACGAAGCTCGGGAAGATCGTCACCGACAGCGCGGGTTTCACCCTCTACCGGTTCGACAAGGACACGGCCGAGCCGCCCAAGTCGGCCTGCGACGGCGACTGCGCGAAGGCCTGGCCCGCCGTCCCGGCCGGCGGTGCCTCGGCCGCCGCCGGCGTCGACAAGGCGCTGCTCGGCGAGGTCACCCGCGCCGACGGCACCAAGCAGCTCACCCTCGACGGCTGGCCGATGTACCGGTACGCCAAGGACACCAAGGCCGGTGACACCAAGGGCGAGGGCGTGGGCGGCACCTGGTACGCGTCCGCCCCCGACGGCAAGAAGGCCTCGGCCTCGGAGCTGCCCGGACTCTCCACCCGCAAGGACCCCGAACTGGGTGAGATCGTCGTCGACAAGAACGGCATGACGGTCTACCGGTTCATGAAGGACTCGGCCTGGCCGATCAAGTCGGCCTGCACCGGCGCCTGCGCCGAGAAGTGGCCGGCGGTGGCGCCCGTCGAGAAGAACGACACCAAGGGCGTGGCCAAAAAGGGCCTGATGGGCTTCACCCGGCCCGACGGCGTCAAGCAGATGACCGTCAACTGCTGGCCGATCTACACCTTCTCCGGCGACAAGGCGGCCGGGGACACCAACGGCCAGGGCGTCGGCGGCACCTGGTACGCCGTCTCGTCCGACGGCAAGCCGGTCGGCGCGCCGAAGTAGAGGGAACGCGCGCACGTCCGGGCGCGCATGTCCCCGGTCCGCCCCCTCCGCACCACGACGGAGGGGGCGGACCGCTGCGCGCTGCCGTACCCGGCTCCGGTACGGTGCGGAGCGTGGGACTCCGGGTAAAAAATTCCCGGCGACTCTCCGGATGCCTCCGCGACGTTCCGTAACGCCCGGCCGCGCTCTTTGGAACGCTTCGGATCGATTTCAGCGGTACGTGCACGGCGTGTTCAAGAGGCTTGTGGCGCGCGGCAATTCGGCATGTGCCGGAGGCAGTGACCGGGAACGGACGGTCAATTTCCGTTTTGACTCGCCCTGTTGGCGGACGATCAGTAGCCTCAGCTCGAACACCGGATCGCCTACGCCTTGGAGAGATAGATGGAGCGTCCCGCCTGGGCACCCCGGAGCATCGACATCTCGGTGCCGAGTGTGTCCCGCATCTACGACTACTACCTGGGCGGTTCGCACAACTTCGAGGTCGACCGGGAGGCGGCCCGCAAGGCGATGGAGTTCATGCCGGGACTCCCCAAGATCATGCAGGCCAACCGGGCGTTCATGCGCCGCGCCGTCCGCTTCGCGCTGGACGAGGGTGTCACCCAGTTCCTGGACATCGGCTCCGGCATCCCGACCTACGGCAGCGTCCACGAGGTCGCGCAGTCGGCGAGCCCCGGCGCGCGCGTCATGTACGTCGACCACGACCCGGTGGCCGTCGCCCACAGCGAGGCCGTCCTGAGCGGCAACGAGCACGCGGACGTCCTCGCGGCCGATCTGCGCAAGCCCCGGGAGATCCTGGCCAGTTCGCAGGTGCGGCAGCTGATCGACCTGGACCGGCCGGTCGCCCTCCTCCTCGTCGCCGTACTCCACTTCGTGGAGGACACGGACGACCCGTACAGTGCGGTGGCCGAACTGCGCGACGCGCTCGCGCCCGGCAGCCTGCTCGTCCTCACCCACGCCTCCTTCGAGGGGATCCCGCTCCCGCAGGGACGGGCCGAGGGGGCGGTCGACGTGTACAAGGACATCCGCAACCCGCTGATCATGCGGTCGCGCGACGACATCGCGCGGTTCTTCGAGGGGTACGACATGGTGGAGCCCGGACTGGTGCCGATGCCCGAGTGGCGGCCCGACACGGCACCCGAGGACGAGGATCCCTTCGCCTTCTCCGGTTTCGCCGGCGTGGGACGCTCCGCGTGAGCGGCGAGCCGGACGGACCGGAGGACAGACTGCGCAGGTTCGCGACCATCTGGAGCCGGGCGGTCTTCCCGGTGACGTCGACGGCGCTGAACCGGCCGGAGCTCGAACGGCAGCTCCTGCCGCTCGCCCGGCGGCTGAGCGAGGCACTGCGGGCGCGGAACTTCGACAGCGCGGAGGGCCAGGCGATCGGCGCCGCGCTCGTCGCCGCGCACTGCACCGACCCGCAGGCCCTCAGCCGCAGCCTCGAATGCGTCGACGCCTACCTGGTGCTCTACTGCGCCGGCGACGGACCCCGGGAGGCGCTGCGCACCCGCTCCGCCAGGCTGCAGCACGCCATGGCCGCGGGCTTCGCCCAGGAGCTGCGGGAGCGGACCCTCGCCGAGCAGGAGGCCATCTCCGCCGCCGCGCTGAACGCGCGCAGCGCCGTCGCCCAGGCCCTGCACGCGAGCGAGGCACGCTTCCGGGCGGTCTTCGAGGGCGCCGCCATAGGGATCGGCATCGCCGACCTGGACGGCAACATCCTCCAGGTCAACGGCGCTCTGCTGCGCATGTTCGGCGGCTCGGAGCCGCTGGTGCGCGGCCGCAACGTCGCCGACTGGACCCACCCCGACGACGCCCCCCAGGTCTGGCGGCTGTACGAGGAGCTGGTCAACGGCGAACGCGAGCACTACCACGTCGAGAAGGCCTTCTACCGGCCCGACGGCACCGCCCTGTGGACCAACCTGACGGTGTCCCTGCTCCGGGACGCCGACGGCCTGCCCCAGTACCAGCTCGCGCTGATGGAGGACACCACCGAGCGGCGGCTGCTCAACCTGCGGCTGCGCTACGAGGCCACGCACGACGCGCTCACCGGACTGCCGAACCGCACCCTGTTCTTCGAGCGGCTCGAGAAGGCGCTGGCCGCGGGATCCGGGCAGCGGTTCGGGCTGTGCTACCTCGACCTCGACGGCTTCAAGACCATCAACGACAGCCTCGGGCACGCCGCGGGCGACCGGCTGCTCGTCGAGGTCGCCGACCGGCTGCAGTCCTGCGCGACCGCGCCCGGCGAGATGGTCGCCCGGCTGGGCGGCGACGAGTTCGTGGCGCTGACGACCGGACCCGACACCGAGCACGAGGTCGACGAGCTCGCCGGCCGCATCATGAACGCGCTCGTCACCCCCATCAGCATCGACGGCCGGGACCTGACCGTGCGCGGCAGCATCGGCGTCGTCGAAGGCGCCGCGGGCGAGCGCGGCGCCGCCGAGGTGCTGCGCAGCGCCGACATCACCATGTACCGGGCCAAGTCCGCGGGCGGCAACCGGTTCGAGCTCGCCGACCCGGAGGCCGACGCGCGCGCCATCACCCGGCACGGGCTCACCACGGCCCTGCCGGCCGCGCTCGACCGCGGCGAGTTCTTCATCGAGTACCAGCCGCTGGTGCACCTCGGCGACGGCAGCGTGCGCGGTGCCGAGGCGCTGGTGCGCTGGCTGCACCCGCAGCACGGCGTCCTCGGCCCCGACCGGTTCATCCCGCTGGCCGAGCACACCGGCCTCATCGTGCCCCTCGGCCGCTGGGTGCTCGAACAGTCCGTCCGGCAGGCCCGCGCCTGGCAGGAACGGCACGGCGACGCGGGACACCTGCGCATCAACGTCAACCTCTCGCCGTGCCAGCTCACCCATCCCGGGCTGGTCTCCGACACGGTCGACATCCTGGAACGCGAGGGCCTCGAACCCGACGCGCTCTGCCTGGAGGTCACCGAGTCCGCGCTGATCGGCGCCGACGACGACCGCCTCAAACCGCTGCGCCGCCTGGCGGAGATGGGCGTCGACATCGCCCTCGACGACTTCGGCACGGGCTACTCGAACCTCGCCAACCTGCGCCGCCTCCCCGTCAGCGTCCTCAAGCTGGACCGCTCGTTCACCCAGGGCATGCAGCACTTCCCCGCCGACCCGGTCGATCTGAAGATCGTGGAGGGCATCGTCTCCCTCGCCCACAGCCTGGACCTCGCGGTCACGGTCGAGGGCGTGGAGACGGGCGCCCAGGCCGAACAGCTCCGCATCCTCGGCTGCGACACGGCCCAGGGCTGGTACTACGCCCGCCCGGGCCCCCCGGACCGCCTCCACGAACTGGCACTCGTCGACGCGGCGGGCTAGGGGGTGTCTGACACATGCCCGTGGCGTCGCGGCGCCCGGCACGTACGCTCGCGGCGTTGCCGAAACGCCCACGTGGCTCCGCCACGAGGACGCCCCGGCGCCTTGCGACCGCACGCACCGGACACCGCTCCTTCTCCCACGCTCATGTATCAGACACCCCCTGGCGGGACCCCGCTGCCGAGACCGGCTACGCCCCGCCGCGGGCCTCCTCGGCGACCGCCGTCGCCGCGCGGACGAGGGCCGCGGTCGCCGTCGAGCGGGACTGCCGGGGCCAGGCCAGGGCGAGGACGACCGGTGGCGCGTCGGACACCGGGCGGTAGGCGACGCCCGGGCGCGGATAGCGCGAGGTGACCGAGACGGGCAGCAGGGTGACGGCCTCCCCGAGGGAGACGGCTGTGAGCACCTGCGCCAGGTCGCCGTGGCCGCGCCGGGCCTCGTCGATGTGCCGCTCCACGTTCCCGGCGTCCAGCCCCAGGTCGGCCAGCTCCAGCCGGTCGCGGGCGGCGAGCGGGTGATCCGAGGCGAGGACGGCGACGCGCGGCTCGACGGCCAGCGTCTCGGTGTCGAGGCCGCTGCCGTCGAACGGGGCGTGGACCAGGGCGGCGTCGGCCTCGCCGGTGCGCAGCAGCCCCGGCTGCTCCTGCCAGCCGCACAGCCGGACGGCGACGGGCACGGAACCGGGCTCGGACGCGTAGCGCGTGAGGATCGGCTCCAGCAGACCAGCGTCCCCGTCGGCCTTCACCGCCAGGACGAGCTTCGGCTCCTTCGCCGCGCGCCTGGCCCGCCGCCCGGCGGCCTCCAGCGCGTCCAGCGCGGCGCGGGCCTCGGCCAGCAGCACCTCTCCGGCCGGGGTCCGGGTCACGCTGTGGGTGGTCCGCTCGAACAGTGTGACCCCCAGCTCGGCCTCCAGCCGGCGGATCGCGCGGGACAGGGGCGGCGGTGAGATCCCCAGCCGCTCTGCGGCGCGCGCGAAGTTGAGTTCCTCGGCGACGGCGACGAAGTAGCGCAGGGGACGTGACTCCATGCCCGGCCTCCGTTCGGTGCTTGATTCCCTCGGTATTGCTCTCAGGGTAACAACCGGGATCGGATCGGTCCTTCAGTTCCGCCGGGCCGCGGAACAGGATGAGAGGGCGCCGGGAAGCGCGGGGACGAGCTTCCCGCCCCGGCGCCGTCCTCCCTCTGCTCTCCCTGCCCGAACCGGAGTTGTGCCTCGTGATCGTCATCACCACCCCCGCCGGCGGAATCGGCCGACAGGTCCTAGACAACGTCCTCGACGCGCTGGACGACGACACCGCGGTCCGCGTGATCGCCCGTGATCCCGGCCGCCTGACCGGCCGGGCCCGCGAGCGGGCCGAGGTGTTCCAGGGCTCGCACGCCGACCCCAGGGTCCTCGGTGACGCCTGCGCGGGCGCCGAGCAGGTGTTCTGGCTGGTGCCGCCCGCGCCCGGCGCCGACAGCGTGGAGGGCCACTTCCGCGACTTCACGCTGCCGCTCGGCGAGGTGATCGCGCGGCAGGAAGTCCAGCGGGTCGTCGCCGTCTCCACCCTGGGGCGCGGTGTCGCCAAGGACGCCGGTCCGGTCTCCGCCTCGCTCGACATGGACGACCGGATCGCGGCCACCGGCGTGCACTACCGGGCGCTGTGCCCGCCCTTCCTGATGGAGAACCTCCTCGGGCAGGCGGCGGCCCTGCGCTCCACGGGCGAGTTCCGCATGGCGTACCCCACGGACCGGGTCCTGCGGACCTGCGCCACCGCCGACATCGCCGCCACGGCCGCCCGTCTGCTGCTCGACGGCTCCTGGACCGGCCGGGCCGACGTCCCGCTGGTCGGCCCCGACGACCTGACCCCCGGCGGCATGGCGGAGGTCATGTCCGAGGTACTGGGCCGTCCGGTACGGGCACGGGAGACGACCCCGGAGGAGTACCGGGCGTCCGCCCTGCGGTTCGGGGCGAGCGAGGCCGGGGCCCGGGGTCTGGCCGACATGGCCTCGGCGATGGACAGCCAGGGCTTCTACGGCTCGGCCGCGCCCCGTATCCCCAAGACCGCGCCCACAGGCTTCCGCCGGTGGTGCGAGGAGACGCTCAGGCCGGCCGTGCTCGCCTGACCAGCGGGAGGGGTCACCGCTCCAGCAGCATCCGCTGCAGCTCCCGGGCCGCGCGGGGCGGTGCCACGTCGCTGCGGTGGGCGAGGGCGATCGTGCGGTGCAGGCCCGGGGAGGCCAGCGGCGTCACGCGCAGGCCGCGTCCCGACCGTGTCGCGATCATGCGCGGGACGACCGCCACGCCGAGCCCCGCCCGTACGAAACCGAGGACCGCGTCCATCTCGCCGCCCTCGACGGCGAAGTCCGGCTCGAAACCCTCGGCACGGCACGCGGCGACCGTGAGTTCCCGCAGGTCGTAGCCGTGCCGGAACATCACGAGGCGTTCCGACTCCAGGTCGGCGATCCGCACCGCCCGGCGGCCCCGCCCCGGGGCGGGCGCCTCGGGGGCGGAGACCACGACCAGGTCCTCGCGCAGCAGCTCCAGCGTCGTCAGCGACGGTGACGGGGAGGGCAGTGGGAGCACGACCAGGGCCAGGTCGAGCGCGCCGCGCGCCAGCTCCCGTACGAGGTCGTGCGAGCCGCCCTCCTCGATCATCAGCCGGACGCCCGGGTAGCGGTCGTGGAAGGCGCGCAGCACGTCCGGGAGCAGTCCGGTGCACACGCTCGGGGTGGCGCCGAGGCGGACCCGGCCGCCGCGCAGCTGCACCAGCTCCTGCACCTCCTGCCGTGCGGTGTCCGCGTCGGCCAGGATGCGCCGGGCCAGCGGCAGCAGCGCCTCGCCCGCGTCGGTGAGCGTGATGTTGCCGCGCGCCCGCTGGAAGAGGGTCGCTCCCAGGTCGCGCTCCAGCGCCTTGATCTGCTGGGACAGCGAGGGCTGGGCGACGTGCACGAGCTCCGCGGCCCGGGTGAAGTGCCGGGTCTCGGCGACGGTCACGAAGTACTGGAGCTGCTGGAACTGCACCCCACCACGATAGCCGAGGGCTATGGAAACGAGGTGGACCATGTCTTGGACCGATCGGCCCTTGTGGCCCTAGCGTCGACGGCATGGCTCTGGCAACGCGGACGGACCGACGGCCGTCCATGGCGCGCACCGCGTGGGACTCGACCGTCGGCAAGAAGACAGTGATGGCGGTCAGTGGTCTCGTCATGCTGCTCTACCTGGTCGCCCACATGATCGGGAACCTGAAGATCTACTTCGGGGCCGAGGAGTTCAACCACTACGCCCACTGGCTGCGCACCGTCGGCGAACCGTTCATGCACTACGAGTGGACGCTCTGGCTGATCCGCGTCGTGCTGGTCGTCGCCGTCGTCGCCCACGCCGTCTCCGCGTACCAGCTCAGCCGCCGCGGCATCACGGCGCGGCCCAGCAAGTACGTGCACAAGAAGCCGCGCTCCAGTTACGCGACGCGCACCATGCGGTGGGGCGGGATCATCCTTGGCCTGTTCATCGTGTGGCACATCCTCGACCTGACCACCGGCACCGTGCACTCCGGCGGCTTCGAGACCGGCAAGCCCTACCAGAACGTCCTCGACACCTTCTCCACCTGGTACGGCGACGTCGTCTACATCACCGCGATGCTCGCCCTCGGCCTGCACATCCGGCACGGCTTCTGGAGCGCCGCCCAGACCTTCGGCGCCGGCAGCCGCAGCCGCGACCGCGCCCTGAAGACGACCGCGAACATCCTCGCGCTGCTGCTCACGGCCGGCTTCGTCGCCGTACCCGTGGGCGTCATGACCGGAGTGGTGAGCTGAAATGACGACCTACGCCGACTACACGACCGGTGAGCCGGTCGCCGACACCAAGGCCCCCGCCGGACCCGTCAACGAGCGCTGGGACACCCGCCGCTTCCAGGCGAAGCTGGTCAACCCCGCCAACCGCCGCAAGCACACCGTGATCGTCGTGGGCACCGGCCTCGCCGGCGGTTCTGCCGGCGCCACGCTCGCCGAACAGGGCTACCGCGTCGTGCAGTTCTGCTACCAGGACTCACCCCGCCGGGCCCACTCGATCGCCGCGCAGGGCGGCATCAACGCGGCGAAGAACTACCGCAACGACGGCGACTCGGTCCACCGCCTCTTCTACGACACCGTCAAGGGCGGCGACTTCCGCTCCCGCGAGTCCAACGTCCACCGCCTCGCGCAGATCTCCGTCGAGATCATCGACCAGTGCGTCGCGCAGGGCGTCCCCTTCGCCCGCGAGTACGGCGGCCTCCTCGACACCCGCTCCTTCGGCGGCGTCCAGGTCTCCCGCACCTTCTACGCCCGCGGCCAGACGGGCCAGCAACTGCTCCTCGGCGCCTACCAGGCCCTGTCCCGGCAGATCGCCGCCGACAACGTCGAGATGCACCCGCGGACCGAGATGCTCGACCTGATCGTCGTCGACGGACGGGCCCGCGGCATCGTCGCCCGCGACCTGATCACCGGGAGCGTCTCCACGTACTTCGCGGACGCCGTCGTCCTCGCGAGCGGCGGCTACGGCAACGTCTTCTACCTGTCGACGAACGCCATGAACTCCAACGCGACCGCCATCTGGCGGGCCCACCGGCGCGGCGCCCACTTCGCCAACCCCTGCTTCACCCAGATCCACCCCACCTGCATCCCGCGCACCGGTGACCACCAGTCGAAGCTGACGCTGATGAGCGAATCGCTGCGCAACGACGGCCGGATCTGGGTGCCGAAGGCCAAGGGCGACGACAGGCCCGCGAACGAGATCCCCGAGGACGAGCGCGACTACTACCTGGAGCGCGTCTACCCGTCCTTCGGCAACCTCGTCCCGCGCGACATCGCCTCCCGCGCCGCGAAGAACGTCTGCGACGAGGGCAGGGGAGTGGGCCCCGGCGGCCAGGGCGTCTACCTGGACTTCGCCGACGCCATCGAGCGGATGGGCCGCGAGGCGGTCGAGGCCCGGTACGGCAACCTCTTCGACATGTACGCGCGGATCACCGCCGAGGACCCGTACACCGTGCCCATGCGGATCTACCCCGCCGTGCACTACACGATGGGCGGACTGTGGGTCGACTACGACCTGCAGACCACCGTCCCCGGCCTGTTCGCCGTCGGCGAGGCCAACTTCTCCGACCACGGCGCCAACCGGCTCGGCGCGTCCGCGCTGATGCAGGGCCTCGCCGACGGCTACTTCGTCGTCCCGGCCAGCGTCAACGACTACCTCGCCCGCACCCCGGCGGGGGACCGGATCGACGACGACCACCCGGTGGTCCAGGAGGTACTGGCCGGGACCGAGGACCGGCTGAACCTGCTGCTGTCCGTCGACGGCGACCGCACCCCCGACTCCTTCCACCGCGAACTCGGCGAACTCATGTGGGAGTTCTGCGGAATGGCCCGCACCGAGACCGGACTGCGCAAGGCCCTGGAACGCATCCCGCAGATCCGCGAGGAGTTCTGGCGGCGCATCAAGGTCCCCGGCACCGGCGAGGAGTTCAACCAGTCCCTGGAGAAGGCCAACCGCATCGTCGACTACCTGGAGCTCGCCGAGCTGATGTGCCTCGACGCGCTGCACCGCTCCGAGTCCTGCGGCGGCCACTTCCGCGAGGAGTCGCAGACCGCCGACGGCGAGGCGGAACGCCGGGACGAGGAGTTCTCCTACGCGGCCGCCTGGGAGTTCACCGGCACCGGCGCGGCGCCCGTGCTGCACAAGGAAGACCTCGTCTTCGAGTACGTCCATCCCACTCAGCGGAGCTACGCATGAAGCTCAACCTGCGCGTCTGGCGGCAGAAGAACGCCGACGCCGACGGAGCGATGTCCACCTACGAGGTGGACGGCATCTCGGCCGACATGTCCTTCCTGGAGATGCTCGACACGCTCAACGAGGAGCTCATCCTCAAGGGCGAGGACCCCGTCGCCTTCGACCACGACTGCCGCGAGGGCATCTGCGGCGCCTGCTCGCTCGTCATCAACGGCGACGCGCACGGCCCCGAGCGCACCACGTCCTGTCAGCTGCACATGCGGTCCTTCCGGGACGGCGACACCATCGACGTCGAGCCGTGGCGCGCCGCCGCGTTCCCGGTGGTCAAGGACCTCGTCGTCGACCGGTCGGCCTTCGACCGGATCATCCAGGCCGGCGGCTACGTCACCGCGCCGACCGGGTCCGCGCCCGAGGCCCACGCGACCCCGGTGCCCAAGCCGGACGCCGACTTCGCCTTCGAGCACGCCGAGTGCATCGGCTGCGGCGCCTGCGTGGCCGCCTGCCCGAACGGCGCGGCGATGCTGTTCACCTCGGCGAAGATCAACCACCTCAACGTGCTGCCGCAGGGCGCCCCCGAACGCGAGACCCGCGTCCTGGACATGGTGGCCCAGATGGACGAGGAGGGTTTCGGCGGCTGCACCCTGGCCGGTGAATGCGCCACCGCCTGCCCGAAGGGCATCCCGCTGATGTCCATCACCGGCATGAACAAGGAGTGGCTCCGCGCGACCCGCAGGGCGGGCAGGCGGTAGCCGTACGACGTTCGCCGTCATGTGCGGACGGGCGGGGCCGGGAGTGGTGCTCATCCCCGGCCCCGTCTCGCATGCTCCCGCCCGGCCGCCGGTGCTCCGAGGACTACGCGCCCCGGCCGAGCGCCCGCGCCAGATAGCGGGCCGTCGTGCTCCCCGGGGCCCGGGACGCCTCGGCGGGCGGGCCCGCCGTGACGATCCGGCCGCCCGCGTCGCCGCCGCCGGGGCCCAGGTCGATCACCCAGTCCGCGCCCGCCACCACGGCCATGTCGTGCTCGACGACCACGACGGTGTGGCCCGCGTCGACCAGGCCGTGCAGCTGCCGCAGCAGTACCTCGACGTCGGCCGGGTGCAGCCCTGTCGTGGGCTCGTCCAGCAGGTAGAGGGTGTGGGCGCGCCGGGGCCGCTGCAGCTCCCCGGCGAGCTTGATGCGCTGGGCCTCCCCGCCGGACAGCTCGGTGGCCGGCTGGCCGAGCCGCAGATAGCCGAGGCCCACGTCGAGCAGCGTGGCCAGGCTCCGGCGGACGGCCGGCACGTCCGCGAAGAACTCCGCCGCGGCCTCCACCGTCAGATCGAGCACCTGCGCGATGCTCCGGCCCCGGTAGGTGACCTCGAGCGTCCCCGGGTTGTAGCGCGCTCCGCGGCAGTCCGGGCACGGGGCGTACGTGCTCGGCAGGAACAGCAGCTCGACGCTGACGAACCCCTCGCCCTGACAGGTCTCGCAGCGCCCTCCCGCCACGTTGAAGGAGAAACGGCCGACGCCGTAGCCGCGCGCGCGGGCCTCGGGGGTGGCCGCGAACTCCTTGCGCACGACGTCGAACAGCCCGGTGTACGTGGCCAGGTTGGAGCGGGGGGTGCGGCCGATGGGCCGCTGGTCGACGGCGACGAGACGCCCGGCGCCCGGCAGGTCCCCGGTCACCTCGCCGACGAGGGTGGACTTGCCTGACCCGGAGACACCGGTGACCGCCGTGAACACGCCGAGCGGGAACTCGGCCGTCACCCCGCGCAGGTTGTGCCGGGTCACGGGCCCCACAGTCAGCCACCCGCGCGGGGAGCGGACCTCACGGGCGGGAGCGGGGGACCGGTCGAACAGGAAGCGGGCCGTCGCCGACTCCTTCACCCGCGCCAGCTCCCGCACCGGCCCGCTGTGCAGCACCCTCCCACCGTGCTCACCGGCGAGCGGGCCGACGTCGACGATCCAGTCGGCGGCGCGCACGACGTCCAGGTGGTGCTCGACGACGAACACCGAGTTCCCCGCGGACCGCAGCCGGCCGAGCACGGTGAGCAGGGCCTCCGTGTCCGCGGGGTGCAGCCCGGCCGACGGTTCGTCGAGGACGTACACGACGCCGAAGAGGCCGGAGCGCAACTGGGTGGCGAGACGCAGCCGTTGCAGCTCGCCCGCCGAGAGGGTCGGCGTGGCCCGGTCCAGGCTCAGGTAGCCGAGCCCGAGTTCCACGACGGGGGCGATGCGGGCCCTCAGGTCCTCGGTGAGCACGCGGGCCGTCTCGTTCCCGGGGACGAGACACCCGGCGAGATCCGCCAGCGGCAGAGCGGCCAGTTCGGCGATCGTGCGGCCCGCGAACGTCACGGCCAGCGCCTCCGCCCGCAGTCTGCTGCCCCCGCACACCGGACAGGGCGCCGACTCCAGGAACCGCTCGGCCCTCGCCCGCAGCGCCGGGCTCTTGGAATCCGCGAACGTCTTCATGACGTAGCGCCGTGCGCTCATGTACGTGCCCTTGTACGGGCGCTGGATCCGGTCGGCGTCGCGGACGGGGTGGACGGTGACCACCGGCTGTTCGTCCGTGAACAGGATCCACTCCCGTTCCTCGGCGGGCAGTTCACGCCATGGCCGGTCCACGTCGTGGCCGAGCGCGTCCAGCACGTCGCGCAGGTTCTTGCCCTGCCAGGCGCCCGGCCAGGCGGCGATGGCGCCCTCGCGGATCGACAGCGACGGATCGGGGACCAGCGACTCCTCCGTCGTACGGTGCACCCGACCGAGGCCGTGGCACTCGGGACAGGCGCCCGCCGCCGTGTTGGGGGAGAAGGCGTCCGAGTCGAGCCGCCCGGCACCCGCCGGGTAGTCGCCCGCGCGTGAGAACAGCATCCGCAGTGAGTTGGAGAGGTTGGTGACCGTGCCCACGGACGACCGTGAGGTCGGCGTCGAGCGCCGCTGCTGGAGCGACACCGCGGGCGGCAGCCCGGTGATGTCGCCGACCTTCGGCGCCCCCACCTGGTGGATGAGCCGCCGCGCGTACGGCGCCACCGACTCGAAGTAGCGGCGCTGGGCCTCCGCGTAGATCGTCCCGAAGGCGAGCGACGACTTCCCCGAGCCGGACACGCCCGTGAAGACGGCCAGCACGTCCCGGGGGACGTCGACGTCCACACCCCGCAGATTGTGCTCCCGCGCACCGCGCACCCGGACGTACGGATCGTGAAGCGAGGACATCCGGGAACTCCTGTGAAGGGCGACGAACCCCACGATCCTAAGGGCTGTCCCGTAATCCCCGGTGGATCAGCGCGCGGCGTCGGATGCTGTGCATCGCAAGGCCGGGGGGCCGTCCTCATACCAGGCGTATTCGGGCGATCCGACAACGCGGCGAGGTGCCGTAGCTGTCGTCGCGCGCCCGCCGGGGATTACGGGAGAGCCCTCAGGGCGCGGTCAGTCCCGCGACCCGGGCGAGGCGCCGGTAGGAGTCCACGAGCGCGTCCCGGTCGTACGTACTGGTGGTGACCAGCACCTCCCGCGCACCCGTCTCCTTGATCACCGTCTCGAGATCGTGGGCGACCTGCTCCTCGGTGCCCGCGATGTGCCCGGCGAGGCCGGCCTCGTACAGGCCGCGCTCCTTCGCGGTCATCGTCAGGCTCTCCACCCGCCCGGCTGGCGGCAGCGGCGGGAACGAGCCGTGGGTGCGCGCGTACGCCATCGACCAGGCCTCGGGGACCAGCAGCCGCCGGGCCTCCTCGGGGGTGGCGGCCACCGCGACCGTGCCCGAGACGACGACGTACGGCTCCCGCAGCCGGGCCGAGGGGCGAAACGCCGCCCGGTAGCGCTCGATTGCGCGCAGCATCTTCTCGCGGTCGCGGAAGTCGCCGATGACCATCGGCAGGCCCGCGCGGGCCGCGATCGCCGCCCCCTCGCCCATGGCCAGCACGAAGGGCGGCACGCTCAGGCCCTCCGCGGGGCGGGCGTGCACCCCCGTCGGCGAGGTCCCGTCGAACCAGCCGAGCAGTTCGTCGAGCTGCGCGCCGAAGTCCTCGGCGTCCTCCCTGTCGCGGCCGAGCGCCTTGCGCACCCCGCCGGTGAAGCCGACGGAGCGGCCCAGGCCCATGTCGATACGGCCGGGGAACAGCGACTCCAGGACGCCGAACTGCTCGGCGACGACCAGCGGCCGGTGGTTGGGCAGCATCACGCCGCCGGTGCCCACCCGGATCGTGCGCGTCGCGGCGGCGACGGCGGCGGCCAGCACCGTGGGCGCCGAACCGGCGACCCCCGGCACACCGTGGTGCTCGGACACCCAGACGCGGTGGTAGCCGAGGCCCTCCAGAACCTGGGCCAGCCGCACGGTGTCGCGCAGCGCCCCGGGAGCGTCGTGCCCCTCCCGGGTGCGCGAACGGTCGAGTACGGAGAACCGGGCCGATGCCGTCACAGAGCTCACACGGTGTTCAACGCCCGCGGGGCGCCATGATTCCCGGGCCCCTGCGTGAGTGACCCCTTCGGGGCCCTCACGGGACTCCTGTCCCGGACGGACGCCCGGCGACCGTGTACGGCGGCGCTTCGACGGGCCCCGCGCGGGCAGGGATCACGTCGTCATCCAACATCCGCGTCTGCGCAGCAGGAGTGAACATGCGGTACGTGAAACTCGGCTCGACCGGTCTGGACGTGTCCCGGATCTGTCTGGGCTGCATGAGCTTCGGGGACCCCGGCCGGGGCACCCACGAGTGGACCCTGGACGAGGAGGCGTCCAGGCCGCTGATCCGGCGGGCCCTGGACGCGGGCATCAACTTCTTCGACACGGCGAACGTCTACTCCGACGGCAGCAGCGAGGAGATCGTGGGCCGGGCGCTCGGGGAGCTCGCCCGCCGCGACGAGGTCGTCATCGCGACCAAGGTGAACGGCGGGATGCACGACGGCCCCAACGCGCACGGGCTGTCGCGCAAGGCGATCATGACGGAGATCGACAACAGCCTGCGCCGCCTCGGCACCGACTACGTCGACCTGTACCAGATCCACCGCTACGACTCCGCGACCCCCGTCGAGGAGACCATGGAGGCCCTGCACGACGTGGTCAAGGCCGGCAAGGCCCGCTACATCGGGGCGAGTTCCATGTACGCCTGGCAGTTCTCCAAGGCCCAGTACACGGCCCGGCTGAACGGCTGGACCCGGTTCGTCTCGATGCAGAACCACTACAACCTCCTCTACCGGGAGGAGGAGCGGGAGATGCTGCCGCTCTGCGCGGACCAGGGTGTCGGCGTGCTGCCGTGGAGTCCGCTCGCCCGGGGCCGGCTGACCCGCGATCCCGAGGCCACCACCGAGCGCAGCCGCACCGACGCGTTCGGCCGTCGGCTCTACCAGGACGACGGCGGGCGCGACATCGTCGACGCCGTCTCCAGGATCGCCGCCGACCGGGGCGTGCCGCGTGCCCGGGTAGCCCTCGCCTGGCTGCTGGCCCGCGACACCGTGACCGCCCCCGTCATCGGCGCCACCCGGGCGGAGCACGTCGACGACGCGGTCGCGGCCGTGTCCCTCGAACTGACCGGCAAGGAGACCGAGGAGCTGGAGGCTCCCTACACCCCGCGTGCGATCAGCGGCCACTGACCGCGGCCGCCGCGCGGCGCGCACCCGCCGGCCCTGGCGGGGTCGGGCGGTGCTGCCGGCCCCTGACGGGGTCAGGCGGTGCTGCCCGCGCGGACGACGGTCAGCCGGACCGACGAGGCGTTGCCGGAGACCGGGACCTCGCCGTGGGTCCACGTCACCTTCAGCGCGTCCCGTTCGTCGGGCGGTGTCACCAGCAGCGCGGCGGGCGTCGCGGTCCTGGCGCCGCTGACCTCCGGGTTGGAGAAGGTCAGCCCGGCCGACGCGGTTGCGCCGGGCTTCAGCGTGACCGTACGCGCCTGGTCGGAGGAGCGCTTGGGGTCGGCGCCCAGCTGCTTGCCGTGCCCGTCGACGAACGCCGCTCCCGGATAGCCGTGCAGGGTGCACGTGTGCCCGGACGTGTTGGTCAGGACCAGCGCGAAGTTCTCCTGGCCCGCGCCCGGGTGGTTCGGCCCGACCGAGGCGCGCAGCTCGGAGGTGTGGCAGCGGGTCCCGGATCCGGCACCGGCCGCCGAGGCGGAGGAGGCCGAGGAGGACGCCGCCTCCTCGGCGGAGCCCGCCGCCGGTCCGGCACGGCCGTCGCCGGACGCGGTGTCCGTGCCCGTGTCGCCGGGGGACGGCGTGGCCGCGCGCGAGCCGGTGTCCGGGGCGGCGGCCTGCCCGCCGTCCGTGCCGCAGGCCGTGAGCAGCGTCAGGGCCGCGAAGGCGCCCGCGAGCAGCGCGGCCCCGCGCACCGGGCGGGCCGTGCCTCGCCCGCCGGGGGCGTCGCCGTGGTCGTCGTGGTCGTCGTGCCGGACGGTCAGCATGTCACCACTCCTCGATAGTCACCGCACGCCCTTGGGTTCCCCCGAATAGGTGCCCGATGCATCGGATGTACACGGGCACGCGGATGTACACGGCCCCGATCTAGGGTGAACCGCGTGACGGAGAACGAGAAGAGCACCGCCGGACGGCCGCTGGCCGTCTTCGACCTGGACGGGACGCTCGCGGACACGGCCCACCGGCAGCGGTTCCTGCAGCGCGCCCCGCGGGACTGGGACGCGTTCTTCGCGGCGGCGCCGCAGGACCCGCCGCTCGCCGAAGGGGTGGGGCTGGCGCTCGCGCACGCGCGGGAGTGCGAGATCGTCTATCTGACCGGCCGGCCCGAGCGCTGCCACCGCGACACCGAGGAGTGGCTCGCCGCGCGGGGGCTGCCCGGGGGCCGGGTGTGGATGCGCCGCGACAACGACCGCAGGCCCGCCCGCCGCACCAAGCTGGAGACCCTCCGGGAGCTGGCGCGGCGGCGCGAGATCCGCGTCCTCGTGGACGACGACGCCCTCGTCTGCGAGGACGCGGAGCGCGCCGGGTTCCGGGTCGTGCGGGCCCGGTGGGCCGCCACGTCCGCCGCGCTGCGGGACGCCCAGGAGCGCGAGGGCCGCACCTGACGCGCGCCCTCCGCGTCAGCCGCCCTCTCGGCGTCAGTCGCCCTCCTCCAGGCGGAAGCCGACCTTGAGGCCGACCTGGTAGTGCTCGACCTGCCCGTTCTCGATCTGCCCCCTGACCTGCGTGATCTCGAACCAGTCCAGGTTGCGCAGGGTCTGCGAGGCGCGCGTGATGCCATTGCGGATGGCCTGGTCGACGCCTTCGTGGGAGGTGCCGACGATCTCGGTGACGCGGTACGTGTGGTCGGACATTCGGGTGCTCCTCTCCGCCGTGGCCGGTGTGCCACGCGTCACTCCAAGGTGCCCCACGGCGCGGAGGTCCGCGAACGCTCGGCGCGGAGCCCGCGCGGCCGGACGCCCGCCCCGGCTGCCCTGGTACGCGGACGGCACCGGCCCCGTGCGGAGCCGGTGCCGTCACCGGACGCGTGCGCCGGGGGCCGGCCTGCGGCGCGCCGGGCGTCAGCCGGCGGTGCTGAGGGACAGCGCGAAGCGTCCCTTCTCGTCCGTCCACCAGTGGGTCAGGTCCAGCCCCGCCGCGGCCAGTTCACCGCGCACGCCCTCCTCGCGGAACTTCGCCGACACCTCGGTCCGCAGCTCCTCGCCCTCCGCGAAGTCGACGGCGAGACCGAGGGCGGGGATCTTCACGGTCTGGGCGGCGAGCGACCGCAGCCGCATCTCGATCCACTCGTGCTCCGGGTTCCAGAGCGCGACGTGCGCGAAGGCGCCCGGGTCGAAGTCGGCGCCGAGTTCGCGGTTGACGACACTGAGCACGTTCTTGTCGAACGCCGCCGTCACCCCGGCCGCGTCGTCGTACGCCGCGACCAGTTCCCCCTCGTCCTTGACCAGGTCCGTGCCGAGGAGCAGCGCGTCGCCGGGCGACAGCAGGGCGCGTACCGACGTCAGGAACGCGGCGCGCTCGGCGGGCAGCAGATTGCCGATCGTGCCGCCGAGGAACGCCACCAGACGGGGTCCGGGGGTGTCCGGCATCGCGAGGCCGCCGGTGAAGTCGGCGATGAGGGCGTGCACGTCGAGCCCCGGACGCTCGGCGGCCAGCGCCTCGCCCGCCTGGGTGAGGGCGCTCTCGCTGACGTCGACCGGGACGTAGGTGCGCAGGCCGGTGAGCGCGTCGAGCAGGTGCCGGGTCTTCTCGGACGAGCCCGACCCCAGCTCGACCAGGGTCCGCGCGCCGGTCGCCCGGGCGATCTCACCGGCCCGGGCGAGCAGGATCTCGCGCTCGGCACGCGTCGGGTAGTACTCGGGCAGTTCGGTGATCTTCTCGAACAGCTCGCTGCCGTGCGCGTCGTAGAACCACTTGGGCGGCAGTGTCTTCGGATCGGAGCCGAGGCCGTGCAGGACGTCGGCGCGCAGCGCGGCGTCCGTGGCGTCCTCGGGCAGGGTGCGGGTGAGAAGGAACGGGCTCACGTACGGGGCTCCTTCGGAGGTGCGGACGGTGCGGAAGCCAGGTGTTCGCGCGGGTCCTTGAGGGGGGTGAGCAGGACGTCGGTGCGGGTCGCGGTGAGCAGCGTGCGGTCCGGCACCTCCTGCCAGCGGGGATCGTCGTCGTAGGGTTCGGAGGCGACGACCGTGCGGCGCCCCGGTCCGGTGAGATACCAGAGGGTGTCTCCCCAGGCGGTCGCGGTGATCGTCCCGCCGTCGGTCAGCAGCAGGTTGAGCCGGGAGTCGGGGGCCGCCTCGGCGACCTCCAGGACGGTGTCGGTGAGTGCCTGGCCGTCCTCGTCACCGGTGCGCAGCCGGTTCAGCACCAGCGCCCAGACGAGCGCCGAGTCGCAGCGTGCCTCCATCGAGAGGAGCTCGACGGGGGGCAGGGTCTGCGCGAGGGGCGCCAGGGAGCGGGGCCAGCCGGTGACCGCGCCGTTGTGGCTGAACAGCCACCGGCCGGCGGCGAACGGGGCCGCCGCCGCCTCCCCGTCGGCCCCGGCCACGGTCGCGTCCCGTACGGCGGCGAGCAGGGCGCCCGAGCGCACCACGCGCGCCAGGTCGGCGAAGGACTGGTCCCCCCAGACCGGCCCGGTGCGGCGGTAGCGCGCCGGGACGGGATCGTCCCCGGCGTACCAACCGACGCCGAATCCGTCGGCGTTGACCGTTCCGTACCGCTGCCTCCTGGGCGCCCACGACTGGCGGTAGAGGCCGTACGGCGGTTCCACGAGGAGGCGGCCCAGCGGTTCCGCGTCCCCGACGAACGCCAGGTGACGGCACATCAGCCCTCCTGGCCGGCGTCGCGGGCGGTGCGGAACCCGGAGAAGATCTGCCGGCGGATCGGATAGTCCCAGTTGCGGAACGTCCCCCGGCAGGCCACCGGGTCCACGGCGAACGAGCCGCCGCGCAGCACCTTGTGGTCGGGCCCGAAGAACACCTCCGAGTACTCCCTGTACGGGAACGGCTCGAACCCCGGGTAGGGGAGGAAGTCGCTCGCCGTCCACTCCCACACGTCACCGATCAGCTGCCGCACGCCGAGCGGCGACTCGCCCGCCGGATAACTGCCGGCCGGCGCCGGGCGCAGATGGCGCTGGCCGAGGTTGGCGTGCTCGGACGTCGGGTCGGCGTCGCCCCACGGATAGCGCCGGGAGCGGCCGGAGACCGGATCGTGCCGGGCGGCCTTCTCCCACTCGGCCTCGGTGGGCAGCCGGCGGCCCGCCCAGCGCGCGTACGCGTCCGCCTCGTACCAGCAGACGTGCAGGACGGGTTCGCCGGGCGGTACGGGCTCGGTGACGCCGAAGCGCCGCCGCAGCCACCGGCCGGACCGGGGGCCGCCGTCGCGGTGCCAGAACAGGGGCGCCCGGATGGAGTGGCCGCGGATGTGGGCCCAGCCCTCGGGATTCCACCAGCGGGGTTCGTCGTAGCCGCCGTCCTCGATGAACGCCTGGTACGCGGCGTTCGTCACGGGCGTGGTGTCGATGAGGAAGGGCGGCACGATACGCGGGTGCGCGGGGCGCTCGTTGTCCAGCGACCACGGCTCGGCCGAGGTGCCCATGGTGAACGGCCCGCCCGGAACCAGGACCTCGGCGGGCCCGGCCGGCGGCGGCGCGGGCGCCGGATCCGGCGCGGTGAGGACGGCGGGGCCCTCGCGCAGCTGATGGGTGATCAGCATCGTCTCGTCGTGCTGCTGCTCGTGCTGCGCGATCATGCCGAAGGCGAAGCCCGCCTCCGTCAGCGGCGTCCCGTCGAAGCGGGCGCTCTCCAGGACGTCGAGGACCCGGCCGCGCACCTCGGCCGCGTAGCGCCGTGCCTCGTCCGGGGGCAGCAGCGGCAGGGAGGGCCGCTCGGAGCGCGGGTGCTCGAAGGCGTCGTACAGCCCGTCGATCTCGGGCCGCATCGCCTCGCGCCCGGCGACCGCCCGCAGCAGCCACAGCTCCTCCTGGTTGCCGATGTGCGCGAGGTCCCACACGAGGGGGGACATCAGCGGAGAGTGCTGTGCGGTGAGGTCAGGCTCCTCCACACAGGAGGTGAGCAGCGCCGTCCGTTCACGGGCCGTGCTCAGCGCGTGCAGCGCGCGCTCCCGGAGCGTCTCCTCGCCGGCCGTCGCTGCGCCGGCTCCCTGCGCCGTGTGGGGTCGGGGTGACTCGGGGGCGGTCATGTGCGGATGTCCTTCCCGTGGAACTCGCTGAGCGGATCGTCGGCGGGGCAGCGGCCCCGGGCCACGTAGCGGTCGGTGAACGCCGCCACCGCGGCCCGCACCTCGTCGTCGGCGCCGAGCCGGGGCAGCGCCCGGGCGGCGGCCGCGAAACACATGACGGCCGCCTCGCGTAGCTCCGGGTCCCCGAGGCCCGACCGGGCGGCCGCGGTCCACAGCGGATTGTGCGGAGCGGGCCGCGGTCCGGCCCGTTCCGCGAGGGGCTTGACGGTCCTGTAGGCCGTCTCGGCGGCCTCCGGGTCGTCGAACAGCGCCGCCGTCACGGCGAGCGGCACGATCCACCCGTCGTCGCCCGGCTGGGCGTCGATCATGCGCAGTTCCAGATGACCGCGCGGCCGTACCGGCGGGAACAGGGTCGTCAGGTGGTAGTCGAGGTCACCGCGGTCCGGCGGGTCGTCGGACCGGGTCCACGCGCGGAAACTCAGGCCCTCGGGGACGCCCCAGGGGCCGTCCGCGGCGCGGACGCACATCACCGGCGCGTCCAGCGCGTGGCGGGCCCAGGCGGCGCGCGGGTCGCCGTCGAGCGGCGGGGCGCCGGAGCGGCCGGGGTCCATGGCCGTCCACAGGCGCTGCCGGGTGGAGCGCCAGCCGCTGTACGCGCCACGGGCCATCGGCGAGTTCGCGAACGCCGCGACCAGCACCGCGCCCAGGTGGTGCGCGAGCCACCAGCGCCGTCCGTGCCCGAGCGGGCCCGGTTCCTCGTACCCGGCGTCCAGGCACACCTGGACGGAGGCGGAGGAGCACATCATGGCGCGGCCCTCGGGGCCCGCCCGGTCCAGGCACCGCTCCATGGCGTCGTAACGGGGCCGGCGCAGGTAGCGGCGCGGGGGATGCCAGGGTTCGTGGCCGAGGCCGCGCAGGCCCAGGCCTTCGTCGCGCAGGAGTGCGCGGACGGCGTCGAGGTCGGCGGACACGGACCGCACGCACTCCATCAGGGAGGCTGCGGGGACGGAGCTGAGCTCCAGCTGCCCGCCCGGTTCGACGGTGAGCGCCGACCGCAGGGGCAGGGTCCGCAACGCGGTGTACGCCGCGTCGAGTCGTTCGGGTGTGACGGGGAGCCGCGGACTCCGCAGCTCGTGGACGAGCCATTCCACTTCCACACCGAGGGTGCGGGGTGGTCCGGTCTTGAAGCAGATGCCCCGGACCAGGGCCTCCACCTCCGCCTCGGTGACGACGGAGCGCCGCTCCGTACAGTCACCGACCGGATCAGCTGGATCGGACATGTCGGGATCCTCCTGAGATGCCACCATGTCGCCGCCCCGGCGTCGGTCGTGCCGGGTCGGCATCGCTCGTCCCAGCCAAGACCACGCACACCCGTTCGCACAAGAGCGCCATTCGCCGCGTCGGGGGCCGGGAAAGACCGTTCGCGCAGCACTCCACGGGCGCGGAAACTCTGTTGCGCCGTGGAACCAGCATCGCTCAGGATGCCGTGGTGAGCACGACGGGGGAGATCGCGCGCGGGGCGCGCACGGCGCGCACGGGGGTGGCGCCGTGAGCGCCCGCCTGCGCGCGGTCGCCCAGCGGACGGAGGAGATCGTCGCGGCGGGCCGCTACCGCTCGCCCGGCGGACGCGAGGTGGCGATCGCCGCGGCGGTCGAGGCCGCGCGGGACGGGACGCGCATGTACGGGCCGGGGCCCGTCGAGGTGCCGCCCGTCGCTCCCGCGGACACGCTGATCGAGGTCACCGGCGAGAGCAGCCTGGAGGCCGCCCGCCGCCTCCCCGGCCCGGCGGCCGTCCTGAACTTCGCCTCGGCGCGCAATCCCGGCGGCGGCTACCTGAACGGCGCGCAGGCCCAGGAGGAGTCCCTGTGCCGGGCCTCCGCGCTCCACACGTGCCTGCTGCGGGCCCGTGCGTTCTACGAGCACCACCGGGCGCACCGCGACCCGTTCTACACGGACCGCGTCATCCACTCACCCGCCGTGCCCGTCTTCCGCGACGACGGCGGCCGGCTGCTCGACACGCCGTACACCGCCGGGTTCCTCACCGCCGCCGCGCCCAACGCCGGCGTGGTGCTGCGCCGCGAGCCGGGGCGCGCGGGCGGCCTGCCCGCGGCCCTCTCGGCACGGGCCGAGCGGGTCCTGGAGACGGCTGCGGCGCACGGCTACCGGCGGCTGGTGCTGGGCGCCTGGGGATGCGGCGTCTTCCGGAACGACCCGGCGCAGGTGGCGGGCGCCTTCCACGCGCTGCTGGCGCGGGAGGGCGGCCGGTTCGCCGGGTACTTCGAGCACGTCGTCCTCGGCGTCCTCGACCGGACCCCCGGGGCGGTGGTCCGCGCCGCGTTCGAGCGCACGTTCACCGATGCCGCCCCGGTGGGCCCCACGGCCGGTCACCGCCAGCCGTAGCGCTCCTTCAGCCGGTGCGCCACCAGGTTGAACCGCATCCGGTCCAGCGCGCACGCCTCCCGGCGCATACCGCTCTCGTGCAGGCGCAGGACGCGGTCCACGTCCACCCACGAGTCGCGGCCCGACCGGTCCCAGGGCCCGCTGCCGATCGGCACCCACTCCCGGTCCCCGTCGTGCCGCTTGCTCGACAGCTGCACGGCCAGCAGCGTGCCGGCGGCCTCGCGGGCGACGACGAGCACGGGCCGGTCCTTGCCGCGCCCGTCGTTCTCCTCGAAGGGGACCCACGTCCAGACGATCTCGCCGGGGTCCGGATCGCCGTCGTGCGCGGGGGAGTACTCCGTCCGTACCCGGCCCACCTCGCGGGGCTCGGCCTCGGCGGTGGCCGCGGGGCCGTGGCGGCCGGGTACGTCGTCTTCGGCCGGTCCGGGGTCATGGGTGAAGGCAGTCACGCGCGTCACGTTAAGCCCTGCCCGCCCCGCCCGTCCGGGCGGGGCGGGCAGGCCGCCGCCCGGGACACCCCGGACGGCACCGGCCGGCTCCACGGCGCGCCCAACAGGGCTTCGGCGTACGGCCGCTGACGCCCTGTACGGGGCCACCCGCCGCAGCGGTGCTTCTGGAAGGATGCGGTACGTCATGGTGCAGATACCGAAACAGCCCGCCCCGCCCCCGCCCGCACCGCGCCCCGCGCCGACGAGCGCCGACGTGGCCCGTCTGGCCGGCGTCTCCCGCGCGACCGTCTCGTACGTCCTGAACAACACCGGCGCCGTCCGCATCAGCGAACCCACCCGCCGCCGCGTCCACGAGGCCGCGGAGGAACTCGGCTACGTGCCGCACGCGGCGGCCCGCACGCTGCGCTCCGGGCACAGCCGCATGGTTCTGATGCCCGCGCCGCCCATGCAGGTGGGTCCGCTCTACAGCCGGTTCCTGACCGAACTCCACGGTGCCCTGGGCTCTCTCGACTACACCGTCGTGCAGTACGGCGGCGCCGGTCTGCACGGTGACGAGGCGGCGCGCGCCTGGGCCGAGCTGCGGCCCGTCGCCGTGCTGGTCCCGGGCAGCGGCCTTGGACGGCAGGGGGTGGACATCCTCAAACGCTCCGGCGCGCGCGCCGTCGTGACACTCGGCCCCCAGCGCGTCGACGGCGCCCACGCGCTGATCATGGACCACGCCCGGGTCGGCCACAGCGCGGGCGCGCATCTCGTGGCCCGCGGCCGCCGCCGCATCGGCGTGGTCATGCCGGAGGAACCCGGCCTGGAGGTCTTCTCCCGCCCCCGCCTCGACGGCGTACGCGCCGCGGTGAGCGGCGCGGACCGGCCGGAAGGCGGTGCGGGGGGCCCGGCCGCCGCAGCGGTCGAACTGCCGCTCGCCTACGAGGAGGAGGCCGCCGCCCGCCTCGCCCGGCGCTGGCGCTCCCTCGGCCTGGACGCGGTGTTCGCGTACAACGACGAGTACGCGATGCTGCTGACGCGCGCCCTGAAGGACGAGGGCATCGGCATCCCGGACGAGACGGCCGTCGTCGGCGCCGACGACCTGATGCTCGGCCGGCTGCTGCGGCCCCGGCTCAGCACGGTGCACATCGAACTGCCCTCGGGGCGCGACCTCGCGGAACTCGTCGACCGCGCGGTCCGCGACCCGGGCGGTCCACCCGAGGAGCACGACGTGCTCGACGCGAGAGTCGTGCACCGCGAATCCAGCTGAGGGCGGCCGGGCCGGCCGCCGACCGCACGGGGCCTGCCCTGCCCCGGTGACGGCCCCTCCCGCCCCGGGAGGGGCCCGGCTCCCCGCCCTGCGCCCTACTCGCCCTGATCGGCCTGCTGTGCCTGCTGCGCGGCCACGGACTTGCGGACCTCGTCCATGTCCAGCTTCCGGGCCTGGCCGATGACGTCCTCCAGCGCGGACTCGGGCAGCGCACCCGGCTGCGCGAACACGGCCACCTGATCACGGACGATCATCAGGGTCGGGATCGACTGGATACCGAAGGCCGCGGCCAGCTCCGGCTGCGCCTCGGTGTCCACCTTGCCGAAGACCAGGTCGGGATTGGCCTCGGCCGCCTTCTCGTACACGGGGGCGAACTGACGGCACGGCCCGCACCAGGACGCCCAGAAATCGATCAGGACGAACTCGTTGTCCGTGACCGTCCGGTCGAAGTTCTCCTTGGTGAGCTCCATGGTGCTCATGGCTGAATCCCTCTTCCTGGTGTATGGGGCGAAGCCGCCGTGCACAACGCCGTCGGCGGACGGCGTATTCCGCGCCCATACCCGTGTGGCCACGGCGCACACCACCGACCAGACTGGCCCCATGACGGAAACGGAATCCATCGCGTACGACGTCGTGGTGCTCGGGGCCGGACCCGTGGGGGAGAACGTCGCCGACCGCGCCCGCGCGGCGGGCCTCTCCACCGCGGTGGTGGAGAGCGAACTGGTCGGCGGCGAGTGCTCCTACTGGGCCTGCATGCCCAGCAAGGCACTCCTGCGGCCGGCCATCGCCCGCGCCGACGCCCGCCGCGTACCCGGCCTCAGGCAGTCCGTGCAGGGCCCCCTCGACGCGGCCGCCGTGCTGGCCCACCGGAACTACTACACGAGCCACTGGAAGGACGGAGGCCAGGTCGACTGGCTGGAGAGCACCGGAGCCCACCTCTACCGGGGGCACGGGCGGCTCGCCGGGGCGCGCCGAGTCACGGTCGACGGGCCAGAGGGCGAGCGGCACGAGCTCACCGCCCGGCAGGCCGTCGTCGTGGCCACCGGCAGCCGCGCCCTGCTGCCCGGTCTGCCGGGCCTCGACGAGGTCAGGCCCTGGACGAGCCGCGAGGCCACCAGCGCCCAGTCCGTCCCCGGGCGGCTGGTCGTCGTGGGCGGCGGCGTCGTGGGCGTCGAGATGGCCACCGCCTGGCAGGCGCTCGGCTCGCGGGTCACCCTCCTCGTACGGGGGGAGGCTCTGCTGCCACGGATGGAGCCCTTCGCCGGGGAGCTGGTCGCCGAGGCGCTCACCGAGGCGGGCGCGGACGTACGGACCGGCACCTCGGTCACCGGGGTGACCCGCGAGGGCCCGACGGTCATGGTCACCACCGGCACCGGCGACCGCGTCGAGGCCGACGAGATCCTCTTCGCCACCGGCCGCGCCCCCCGCACCGACGACCTCGGTCTGGAGACGGTCGGCCTGGAACCCGGCTCCTGGCTGTCCGTCGACGACAGCCTGCGGGTGTCGGGAAGCACCTGGCTGTACGCGGTCGGCGACGTCAATCATCGCGCCCTGCTCACCCATCAGGGCAAGTACCAGGCACGCATCGCGGGAGCCGCCATCGCCGCCCGCGCGCAGGGCGTGCCCCTGCTGGAGAGCGACCGGTGGGGGGCGCACGCGGCGACCGCGGACCACGCGGCCGTCCCGCAGGTCGTCTTCACCGACCCCGAGGCCGCCGCCGTGGGCCTCTCCCTCGCCGAGGCCCGGGAGGCGGGCCGCCGCGTCCGCGCCGTCGACGTGGACCTGTCCACCGTCGCGGGCGCCGGGCTCTACGCCGACGGCTACCGCGGACGCGCCCGCATGGTCGTCGACCTCGACACCGAGACGCTCGCCGGCGTCACCTTCGTCGGCCCCGGGGTCGGCGAGCTGATCCACTCGGCCACGATCGCCGTCGCCGGGGAGGTCCCGATCAGCCGGCTCTGGCACGCGGTGCCCTCCTACCCGACGGTCGGCGAGGTGTGGCTGCGGCTCCTGGAGGCCTACCGGGGGTAGGAGCGGGCGCCCGGGGCGTACGTCCCACGCGGGGCGTACGCCTTCGGGGCGTGCGTCCTACTCGGGCAGTGCGAAGCCGAGGGCCCGCGCCGCCCGTACCGGCGTCGGCTCGTTCCAGCGCTCCGCCATCGCCTGACTGGACGCGAGCGAGCGCGGTTCCGCGTGATCGACGTAGAGCATGCCGTCGAGGTGGTCGGTCTCGTGCTGGACGATGCGCGCGGGCCATCCGGTGAGGACCTCGTCCACCGGACGGCCGTGCTCGTCGAACGCGGTGAGCCGCACCTCGGCGTGGCGCGCGACCACCGCCTGCCAGCCCGGCACGCTCAGGCAGCCCTCGTAGAACGCGGCACGCGCCCGGCCGACCGGCTCGTACGCCGGATTGACCAGTACCCGGAACGGCAGGGGCACCCGTCCGCGGGCACGGCGCACCTCCTCGGGGACCGGCGCCGGGTCCTCGACGACCGCGAGCCGCAGGTCCACACCGACCTGCGGGGCGGCCAGCCCGACGCCGGGAGCCGCGTGCATGGTCGCCCGCAGGGCGGCGACGAAGCGTGCCAGCAGGCCCGGGTCCAGCTGGCCGTCGAAGGGCTCGGCGACGCGGCGCAGCACCGGGTCGCCGGCGGCCACGATCGGCAGGGGGCCCTCGTGTGCGAGGAGTTCCTCGACCTGGTCGCTGACGGACCGCGAGGGGGTGGGGTCGCTCAGTGATGCCATCGCGCCAGCATGCCAAGACGGACGGCCGCGCGCACGCAACCTCCGCGAAGGGCCGCGTCCTTCCCCGTCCTTCCCGGCCGTGCGCCTCCGCCGCCCCCGGCCATCCGGCCCGGGCCCCCCGGTCCGCGACCCCCGATCCGCGGACCCCGGCCCGGACCGTCCGGGCGGGCCACGGTCCGACGGCCTGACGCGGCGGGCGCGACCCGGCTAGGTTGAGCGGCATGAGCAATCTTGATCGCGAGGCGGTTCCCGCGCTCTGCGGCGGCCGCGGTTTCGTGGTGGCCGAGCCGGTACGTGAACTGCTCAGCCCCCGCCGGGTCAAGCTCGGCGAGTCCACCGAGGTCCGCCGTCTGCTGCCCAACCTGGGCCGGCGCATGGTCGGCGCCTGGTGCTTCGTCGATCACTACGGTCCCGACGACATCGCCGACGAGCCCGGGATGCAGGTTCCGCCGCATCCGCACATGGGCCTGCAGACGGTCAGCTGGCTGCACGAGGGGGAGGTGCTGCACCGCGACTCCACGGGCAGCCTGCGGACCATCCTCCCGCGCCAGCTGGGCCTGATGACCTCCGGCCGGGCCATCAGCCACTCCGAGGAGAGTCCCAGGCCGCACGCCCGCCTGCTGCACGGCGCGCAGTTGTGGGTGGCCCTGCCGGACCGGCACCGCCACACCGACCCGCGCTTCGAGCACCACGCCGAGCTGCCCGTCGTCACGGCCCCGGGCCTCACCGCCACGCTCATCCTGGGCACCCTCGACGGCGCGACCTCGCCCGGTACGACGTACACGCCGCTGGTCGGCGCCGACCTGGCGCTGGCGGGCGGCGCCGACGTGCGCCTGCCGCTGGAGCCCGGCTTCGAGTACGCCGTCCTGTCGATGTCCGGCGAGGTCCAGGTGGACGGCGTCCCGGTGCTGCCCGGCTCCATGCTGTACCTGGGCTGCGGGCGCACCGAACTCCCGCTGCGCGCCGCGTCGGACGCGGGGCTGATGCTCCTCGGCGGCGAGCCCTTCGAGGAGGAGCTCGTCATGTGGTGGAACTTCATCGGCCGCTCGCACGCGGACATCGAGACCGCCCGGCGGGACTGGATGGAGGGCGACCGCTTCGGCGAGGTGAAGGGCTACGACGGTGACCGGCTGTCCGCCCCCGCCCTGCCGCCGGTGGCCCTGAAGCCGCGGGGCCGTGTGCGCTGACCCGAGGTGAGGTACCCGTGGGACGGGCGTGGCCGGGCGGCCCGTACGTCCCACGGCGGGCCCGGGCCGTCTCCGCCCTGAGAAATACCCCGGGGGGTATCACTGTTACAGTGGAGGGACAGATACCCCCCGGGGTAAAGCTTATGGGAGGAGCCGACCGTGTTCTTCGTGGACGTCCTGGAGACCGAAGGCCTGGGCAACCGCAGTTACCTCGCGGGCGGGGCCACGACGGCGGTGGTCGTCGACCCGCCGCGCGACGTGGAGCGGATCGTGGTGGCGGCGGCCGGCCGCGGGGTGCGGATCGGGTACGTCGTGGAGACCCATGTGCACAACGACTACGTCACCGGCGGACCGGAGCTGGCCCGGCTGACCGGCGCGCGGTACCTGGTGCCGGCCGGGGCGGCGGTCTCCTTTGCCCGGGTCCCGGTCGCCGACGGCGACAGCGTCGCCGTCGACACCGGCCTGAGCCTGCGGGCGATGGCCACACCCGGACACACCCCGCACCACATGTCCTACCTGCTGGCCGAGGACGGTCGGGAGGTGGCCGCGTTCACCGGTGGGTCGCTGCTCATCGGCACGGTCGGGCGCCCCGATCTTGTCGAGCCGCGGCTGACCGAACAGCTGGCCCGCGCCCAGCACGCCTCCGCGCACCGGCTGGCCGCCGAGCTCCACGACGACGTGCGGGTGCTTCCCACCCACGGCTTCGGGAGTTTCTGCTCCTCCTCGCAGGCCGGGGGCGAAGCCAGCACCATCGGCGAGGAGCGGGCCGGCAACGACGCGCTGACCCAGGACGCCGACACCTTCGTGGCGCACCTGCTGGCCGGGCTGGAGGACGTGCCCGCCTACTACGCGCACATGGGCCCGCTCAACGCCGGCGGTCCGGCGCCCGTGAACCTGACCCCGCCCGAGCCCGCCGACGGCGAGGAGATCGCCCGGCGTCTGGCCGCCGGGGAGTGGGTCGTCGACGTCCGCAGCCGCACCGCCTTCTCGCGGGGGCACGTGGCCGGGACGTTCAACTTCGAGGCCGAGGGCAAGCTCGCCACCTATCTGGCCTGGCTGATCCCGTGGGGCAGGCCCGTCACCCTGCTCGCCGCGACCGCCGAGCAGCTCGCCGCGGCCCAGCGGGAGCTGGTGCGGGTCGGCATCGACCGTCCGGCCGCGGCCGCCACGGGCGGGCCGGCCTCCTGGCTGCGGGCGGGTGAGGACCCGCGTACCTTCCCCCGCGCGGACTTCGCCGCGCTGCGGCGGGCCCGCGAACGCGGTGAGGAGCCGGTGGTGCTGGACGTGCGCCGCGACTCCGAGCGCGCCGCCGGACACCTGCGCGGATCGGTGCACATACCAATCCACGAACTGCACGGGCGCACCGGAGAAGTCCCGGCCGGGCGGGTGTGGGTGCACTGCGCGGGCGGGATGCGGGCCGCGATCGCCGCCTCGATGCTCGACGCGGAAGGCCGTGACGTGGTCGCGGTCGACGACGGCTTCGACGCAGCCCGGGACGCCGGCCTGCCCGTCGTACGTGGGGACGGCGAAGGCGGCCCGACGGCGTGAGTGTGCTGATCCTGGCCCTGACCGCCGGGGCCGTGGTCGGTCTGGCGCTCGGCGCGCTCGGGGGAGGCGGCAGCGTCCTGGCCGTTCCGGCCCTGATGTATCTGCTCGGCTTCACCCCGGCCGCCGCCACCACCGCGAGTCTGTTCATCGTCACCGCCACCTCGGCGACCGCCCTGTACGCCCACGCTCGCGCCGGACACGTCCGCTGGAGGGCCGGAGCGGCGTTCGCCGCCGCGGGCGTCGTCCCCGCCGCACTCGCGGGGCAGGGCGCCGCCCGCCTTCCGCAACCGGTCCTGACCGCGGCCTTCGCCGCGGTCGCCGCACTGGCCGCCGTGAAGATGCTGCGCCCCGGGCCGGAGCCGGCCCCGGAGGGGGCGCGGACCGTGCGGCCCCTGAAGGCGGGGGGCGCCGGGGCCGGGCTGGGCGCGGTGACGGGACTGCTCGGCGTGGGCGGCGGATTCCTCGCCGTTCCCGCGCTGGTCACCGTCCTCGCGTTCGAAATGCAGGCCGCCGTCGGGACCAGCCTGCTGGTCATCACGGTCAACTCGCTGACGTCCCTGTTCACCCGCTCCGGCGGGACGACGGGACTGGACTGGGCGGTCGTCGCACCGTTCACGGGTGCCGCGATCCTGGGCGCCCGGGACGGCAGGCGGCTGGCGGAGAAGGTGTCGGGGCGCGGCCTTCAGCGGCTGTTCGCCGTCATGCTCCTCGCGGTCGCCGCGTTCATGCTCGCCGACGCGCTGACGTGACCGGTGGGTCGGACCGGGAAACCGGTGGGTCAGGCCAGGGAGAGGAACAGCTTCTCCAGCCGGGCCCGCATCTGTCCCCGGTCCGCGGCCTCGTACCTGCCGTCGGTCATGCAGTGCTGCAGACCGGTCGCGATGATCGCGAACCCGGCCCGGTCCAGAGCGCGGGAGACCGCCGCCAGCTGCGTGATCACGTCCTCGCAGTCCCGGCCCTCCTCGATCATCCGGATGATGCCGGCGATCTGGCCCTGGGCCCGCTTGAGCCGGTTGAGCACCGACTTCAGCTCGTCGGCCGCCATGTCCAGCTCCACGTGTCCTCCCTCGTCCATACCCGCAGGGGTATTCTATCCCGTTCGGGGCCCTTGGCCCCGGCCCGTACAGAAAAGGAACACCGCGCATGACCACCCTCCTCTCCGTCCTCCCCGCCCAGGCGGCGGCCCGGCTCGGCGACTACACCGTCGTCGACGTCCGCACCCCCGGCGAGTACGCCTCCGGCCACCTTCCCGGCGCCCACAACGTCCCCCTGGACCGCCTGCGCGCCGCGCTGCCCGCGCTGAGGGCCGCCGCGGCCAGGGGAGACCTGCTGATGGTCTGCGCCTCCGGCAACCGCTCCGCCACCGCGTGCGGCGAACTCGCCGCCTCCGGCGTCCCCGCGGCCACCCTCACCGGCGGCACCACCGCCTGGGCCCGGCAGGGACACGCGCTCGACAGCCCGGAGGGCGCCGGGCGCGTCTGGGGCATGGAGCGCCAGGTCCGCCTCGCCGCCGGCTCCCTCGTCCTGCTCGGTCTCGCCGTGGGCACCCGCCACCGTCGCGCCCGGCTGCTCTCCGGGGCGATCGGAGGCGGCCTGGTCTTCTCCGCCCTCAGCGGCACGTGCGGCATGGCCGCCGTCCTCGCCAGGCTGCCCCACAACCGGCCCCGGCACGCCGACCTCGACGCCACCCTCGACACCCTGCGGCACGGGGTGTGAGGCGACACGGGGCTCGGAGGGGCCCCGTGTGCCCGGCCGCCGGGGCGGCCGGGCACAATGCCGTGCGTGCTGCATGTTCGAGTGATCACTCCCGCCGACCGGACCGACGAGGTGCTGCGGACCGCGGCCGCCTCGCACGCGGTCGCCAACATCCTCAGACTCCCGGGCGCCGCCTACGAGCCGGCGGGTGACCTGGTCGAGTTCGAGGTCGCCCGCGAGGGGGCGAACGCCGTCCTCGCGGGGCTGAGGGACCTCGGGCTGAAACACACCGGCGCCGTCACGGTCCAGGAACTCGACCTGTCGATCTCCGACGCGGCCGAGAAGGCCGAACACGCGGCGCCCGGTGACCCCGACGACGCCGTCGTCTGGGAGGGCCTCGCCGCCCGTACAGCCGCCGACGCGAAGCTGACCTGGGCCTTCCTGGCGTTCCTGACGCTGGCCACCCAGATCGCGGCCATCGGCGCGCTGCTCGACCAGCCCATTCTCATCGTCGGCGCGATGGTCCTCGGACCGGAGTTCGGACCGGTCGCGGCCATGTGCCTGGGACTGCTGCGGCGCCAGTGGCCCCTGGTCGGCTCGGCCGCCCGCAGCCTCGTGATCGGCTTCGCCGTCGCCGTGGCGATCACCCTGGTGTGCGCCTGGGCCGCCCGCGCGCTGGGCTGGATCACGCCGGACATGCTCGACGACAGGCCGCTGACCGACTTCATCATCCACCCCGACCGCTGGTCGTTCGTCGTCGCCCTGCTGGCGGGCACGGCCGGGATCCTGTCGCTGACCGCGGGGAAGTCCTCGGCACTGGTCGGTGTCTTCATCTCGGTCACCACCGTGCCGGCCGCCGGAAACCTCGCCGTGGCCGTCGCCCTGGGGCACTGGGGCGAGGTGGGTGCCTCCCTGACCCAGCTCGGGGTGAACCTGGCGGGCATGCTCATCGCCGGCATACTCACGCTGTTCACGCAGCGCACCCTCTGGGCCCGCTTCGGGCACTCCGCCCCGACGGCCGCCGGCCCGGGGAGCCGCCGGAGCCTCTGAGGCGGTACATGCGAGGGACCGGGGGCGGCCGCCGTCGTGGCCGCCCCCGGTCCTGTGCTCGGCCGCGCCAGGCGTCACCGGGTCCGCGTCGCCCGTGTCCCGGGCGGCGCCGACAGGGGTGTCTCCCTCCGGACCCGGCCGTCAGGTTGTCCGGTGACGGTCCATCAGATCCCGGGAGCCACCACGTGAACGAGACGCCCGACTTCGACGAGCTGCGCGAGCGTGCCATGTTCGGCGGAGTGGGCCGCAAGAACTGACCCGCGTGGCCCCCGCGACGCCGCGGCGGCCACGGACGAACGGGTCCGCGAGCAGGCGGGACGAGGGGGCAGACCGCCCCTCGCGGCCGGGCCGGGCCCGGGGCGCCCGGCCGGCCGCGGTCCCCGCGCGGTCCGGCGGAGCTACATGTTGATCATGTGCCCGGCCAGGCCGTGGACGGCCTCCTTGACCGCCTCGCCGAGCGTGGGGTGGGCGTGGACGTTGCGGGCGACCTCGTGCACCGTCAGGTCCCACTGCTGGGCGAGCGTCAACTCCGGCAGCAGCTCGGTCACTTCGGGCCCGATGAGATGGGCGCCCAGCAGCTCGCCGTGCTCGCCGTCGCTGATGACCTTGACGAAGCCGACCGCGTGTCCCAGACCGTGGGCCTTGCCGTTGGCGGTGAACGGGAACTTCATCACCTGGACGTCGAAGCCCCGCTCGCGCGCCTGGGCCTCCGTCCAGCCGAAGCTGGCGACCTGCGGCTGGCAGTACGTGGCCCGCGGGATCATCGTGTAGTCCAGCTCCATCGTCTCCGCGTCGGCGATGGTCTCGGCGGCCACCATGGCCATGGCCTCCGCCGCGTGGGCCAGCATCAGTTTCGCCGTGACGTCCCCGATCGCGAAGATGTGGGGCACGCTGGTCCGGCAGCGTCCGTCGACGTCGACGGCGCCGCGCTCGGTGAGGCGGACCCCGGTGGTCTCCAGGCCGTAACCCCGCACGTTCGGGGCGAAGCCGATCGCCTGGAGCACCTTGTCCGTCTCCAGCGTCCGGCGCTCACCGCCCTGTTCGACGGTGACCCGGACGCGCTCGCCCGAGTCGTCGATGTCCGTCACGGCGGTGCCCGTGAACACCTGGATCCCGAGCTTGCGGTAGTGCTTCGCCAGCTCCTTGGAGATCTCCTCGTCCTCCAACGGGACCATGCGGTCGAGGAATTCGACGATCGTCACCTCGACGCCGTAGCTGCTCAGCACGTAGGCGAACTCGACGCCGATCGCGCCCGCGCCCGCGATGACGATGCTGCCGGGCAGTGTCCCGGAGAGGATCTGGCTCTCATAGGTGACCACACGCTCGGACAGCGACGTACCGGGCAGCAGCCGCGGACTCGCCCCGGCCGCGATGACGCAGTGGCCGAACGTCACCGTCTCGGTGGTGCCGTCGGCGGAGGTGACCACGAGGGTGTGGTCGTCGGTGAAGGCGCCCCGCCCCTCGAACTTGGTGATGGCGTTCTTCTTCATCAGATAGTGGACGCCCTTCACCCGGCCGTCCGCGACCTTGCGGCTGCGCTGGTGGGCGGCCCCGTAGTCGGCGGTCACCCCGCCGCCGACGGAGATCCCGTAGTCCGCGGCCTCGTCCCTGACGAAGCGCACCATCTCGGCGTTGCGCAGCAGGGCCTTGGAGGGAATGCAACCGACGTTGAGGCAGACGCCTCCCCAGTAGCGCTCCTCGACGATCGCGGTGGAGAGGCCGAGTTGCGCGCTGCGGACGGCGGCGGTGTAGCCGCCGGGCCCGGCTCCCAGGACAAGAACATCAAAGTGTTGGCTCACAAGGGATCAATCCTTGTCCCGGGTGCGTCGTCACGCAACCGGACCGCTCCGGCCGCCCGGCGTGACGTTCGCCTCACCGTCGTGGGCCGGTGTCGGCGGCCGGCTCCGTGCCCGGGTCATCTGGTGGGGTCGTGGCCCCAGTTCATCAGCGAGTACCGCCAGCGGGTGCCGGTGATGTCGCCCTGCGGACGCTGCTCGATGTGCCGGTGCACGTAGCCGACGACCTTGCGCATGTGGGCCAGGTCGTCCTCGCCCAGCTCGGCCCGCTTCGTCCGCAGCAGGCCGACGATGCGGCGGCCGGACGCGTGGCCGACGCTCTCGCCGGAGCCGTCGGACTGGCCCACCTCCCGCGACTCGGGCGTCTCCAGCCACTTCTCCAGCTCGCCCGCGGTCATGTTCACGGCTTCGCCGAACAGCCGCTCGGTCTCCTCGCGGTCCGCGTCCGCGTCGCCGCTCACGAACCCTTGCCCTTCTTCCGCAGCGCCTCGGTCCTGTGCACCGCGTGGCGGCCGGACGCGTCGCTCTCGACCTCGTACTGCGGCTCGTCCGGGGAGGCGGCGACGGTACGGCCGGCCGCCTCGGACCGCTCGGTGATCTTCTTCTTCACCGTGCCGCGCACGGTCTGTCCGTGGCTCTTCCAGGTGACGTCGTCGCCCTTGCGGAGCTTCTTGTCCTCGGCCATGAGGAGTCCTCCTTCCGAAGACCGGAATGACGACTTCCATCATGCGTCAAGGCGCCGCACCGGTCATTCCGGGCGGTGCTGGCCGGTCAGGGCTGGTTCTGTGCCTGGTTCGCGGCGGCGTGCGCGGCGGCCCGCTCGGACTTCGCGCCCGCGGTGCTGAGCCTGCCCCCGCTGGACTCGAGGTGGGCCCGGACGAACCACTGGAACAGTTCGAGACCGCGCAGCTGCTCGATCAGCATGTCCTGGGTGACGGGGTCGGACTCCTCGGTCGCCGCCATCGCCGCACGGTGGTCCTCGATCACCGAGGTGTACACGAGGTCGAGTGCGCCGAGGTGCTCGATGGCCTCGGCGCGGCGGATGGAGTAGTCGCTCCAGTCGCGCTCGGCCACCAGGGCCCCGGGGGTGCCCTTCGGCTCGCCGCCCAAGGTGGAGATCCGCTCGGCGAGGTCGTCGATCATGGAGCGCACCTGTTCGACCTGGGGGTCGAGCATCTCGTGCACGGCGATGAAGTGCGGCCCGACCACGTTCCAGTGGATGTGCTTGAGCGTCAGGGCCACGTCGTTGAGCGCGTGCAGACGTGCCTGCAGCAGGGCGATGATCTCGCTGCCCGCTTCTCGGCTCAGCCCCGGCACGGTGTACGAGAGAGCCGGCTGCTGTGATGACACGGGGTCCTCCTTCAGAGGGGCGCTGGTGCTGTGCAGGCAAACACCCCGGTGCCCGAGCACGTCCGCAGCCGTCCGGCGTGGCGCCGTTTTTCACCGGTCCGGCAGGTGGAGCGGCGGCCCCGGGCACCGCGCCGCCGTCAGCCCCGCGACGGGCGGCCGAAGGCGCGCAGGGTGTCGATCACCTCGCGGTCCAAGACCTGGGCGAAGTCCTCGTACCACTCGCCGACCGACTGGAAGGACCGCGGCCGGTGCGGGCAGACGACGTCGTCGGCGTCCCGGCGCAGCGACTCGGCGGACTCGGGCGCGCCGACCGGCACGGCGAGTACCAGCCGGGCGGGGTCGCGGCGGCGCAGGAACCGCAGGGCGGCACGCGCGGTGACACCGGTGGCCAGACCGTCGTCGACGAGGAGGACGGTCCGCCCGCCGACGTCCGGGGCGGGGCGGCCGCCGCGGTACAGCTCCTCCCGGCGGCGCAGCTCCGTCCGCTCGCGCTCCACGTCCGCGGCGAGTGCCTCCTCGGTCAGCCCCAGCAGCTCCAGGGACCGCCGGTCGTACACGGGCGGCTCGTCGCCCACGATCGCCCCGACCCCGGTCTCCGGGCTGCCCGGTGCCCCGATCTTGCGGGCCACCACCACGTCCAGCGAGGTCCCCAGGGCTCGCGCGACCTCCGCCGCGACGGGGACGCCGCCGCGCGGCAGGGCCAGGACGACGGGATCGCGCAGAGCGCCGTCGGCGGCCCGCTCGACGAGCCGCGCGGCCAGCTCCCGGCCCGCGTGCCGGTGATCGTGGAACAGCATCGGTGGCTCTCCTCGGTGTCGACGGACGGGCCCGAGGGCGTACGGGCCCCGGTCCACTCCACTCCTGTCTGCCGCGTGCGGGCACCGCGGACGGCACGCCGGGCGGGCGGTTCGTCCGAGTGGGTGTGTGCGGTCGCCCGCGCGTGCCCGGGCGGCTGAGATGAGAGACGGACGACGGCAGGCGTGCCGGGCGCGAATCGGGTACTCGTCGCCGGGGGCCGGCACGCCCGCCCGGCAGGGGGCCGCGGCCACCGGGGCCGGGGCACGCGGGAGCGGCACCCCGGGACGCGTCCCCGGCCTCCGGCACGAGAGACCCGACACGAGAGAAGGACACCATGACCAGCGAAACCGGCGACGTCACCGGCACGAAGGACAAGCACTACAACCTGATCTGGTACGTCGAGGCCTGCCTCAGCAACGCGCTGCGGATGGAGACGTACATCAAGGACGCGGAGCGCGAGAACGACACCGAGCTCGCGGACCTGTTCCGCAAGGCCCAGGCCGACAGCCGCAAGGGCGCCGAGCTGGGCAAGGAACTGCTGCGCTCCCGGCTGAGCGTCTAGGGCCCGCCCACCCGCCCGGCCGGCCACGCCCAGGACGTGGGCGGGGCCGGCCTCCGCGCGGGATGCGAGCGAAAAGAAGCCCCCAAGAACCTTTGCACACTGCAATGGCGGGTACCCGGTGGCCCGGTGAACCGAGCGTCTTGGTCACAGATTCCGGAGGACATGAGGATGACGGAGGCCGCATCGAAGCCCGCGGTGCCCGGCGGGCAGCTGGACGTGGCGGAACTGGAGGCCGCGCTGCGCGACGCGGTCGACGCCGAGGTCCGCTTCGACGCGGGCAGCAGGGGCGCGTACGCCACGGACGGTTCCAACTACCGCCAGGTACCGATCGGTGTGGTCGTGCCGCGCACCGTGGAGGCGGGCGCCCGTGCGGTGGAGGTCTGCGCCCGCTTCGGCGCTCCGGTGCTCTCGCGCGGCGGAGGCACCAGCCTCGCCGGCCAGTCGACGAACACGGCGATCGTCGTCGACTGGACCAAGTACTGCCACGCGCTGCTGTCGGTGGATCCCGAGGCGCGGACCTGTGTCGTGGAGCCGGGCATCGTGCTCGACGCCCTCAACCGGCAGCTGGCCGGGCACGGACTGCAGTTCGGGCCCAAGCCGTCCACGCACAGCCACTGCGCCCTGGGCGGCATGATCGGCAACAACTCGTGCGGCTCCTCCGCCCAGGCGTACGGGAAGACCGTCGACAACGTGCGCCGCCTCGAAGTCCTCACCTACGACGGCACCCGCATGTGGGTCGGGCCGACCTCGAAGGAGGAGCGGGCCCGGATCGCCGTGGAGGGCGGCCGCCGCGCGGAGATCTACGACGGCCTGGACCGCATCGTCAGCGAGTACCTGGGCGACGTGCGCAAGGGGTACCCGAAGATCCCGCGCCGTGTCTCCGGGTACAACCTCGACTCCCTGCTCCCGGAGAACGGCTTCGACGTGGCCAGGGCACTGGTCGGCAGCGAGGGCACGCTCGTCGCCGTCCTGCGCGCCGAACTCGAACTGGTGCCCGTACCGCCGTACCAGTCGCTGCTGGTCCTCGGCTACGACGACATCTGCCGGGCCGCCGACGACGTGTCCGCCCTGCTGGAGCACAGCTCGCCGAGCCAGCTGGAGGCCCTCGACGGGCGGATGGCCCAGCTGATGCGCGAGGAGCAGGCCCACCTGGAGTCCCTCGACACCCTGCCGGACGGCGACGCCTGGCTGCTCGTGCAGTTCAGCGGCGACAGCCAGGACGATGTCGACGGGCAGGCGAAGGACCTGCTGCGGGCCCTCGGCCGCGCCGAGGACGACCCCCGGGTCGCCTTCTCCGACGACCCGGAGCGCGAGCAGCGGATGCTCAAGGCCCGTGAGGCCGGGCTCGGGGTCACCGCGCGCCCGCCGGACGACCGCGAGACCTGGGAGGGCTGGGAGGACTCCGCCGTCCCGCCCGAACGCCTGGGCGACTACCTCCGCGACCTGAAGAAGCTGTTCGAGGAGTTCGACTACGACCACCCCTCGCTGTACGGGCACTTCGGCCAGGGCTGCGTGCACACCCGGATCCCGTTCGCGCTCAAGACCGCCGAGGGCGTCGCCGACTTCCGCCGCTTCCTCGAGCGCGCCGCCGACCTGGTCGCCTCCTACGGCGGTTCCCTCTCCGGCGAGCACGGCGACGGGCAGTCCCGGGGCGAGCTGCTGACCCGGATGTTCGGCGAGCGGCTCGTCACCGCCTTCGGCGAACTGAAGGCCCTCTTCGACCCGGACAACCGGATGAACCCCGGCAAGGTCGTCGACCCGAACCCCGTCGACGGGCAGCTCCGCCTGGGCGCGGACTGGCGGCCGGCCGTCGTCGACTCCCACTTCGGCTATCCCGAGGACGAGCACTCCTTCACCCGCGCCGTCATGCGCTGCGTGGGGATCGGCAACTGCCGCAGCGAGCAGGGCGGCGTGATGTGCCCCTCGTACCGGGCCACGAAGGAGGAGGAGCACTCCACCCGCGGCCGCTCCCGGCTGCTGTTCGAGATGCTCGACGGCCACGCGGACTCCGCGGTCAAGGACGGCTGGCGCTCCACGGAGGTACGGGACGCGCTGGACCTGTGCCTGGCCTGCAAGGGCTGCAAGTCCGACTGCCCCACTGGCGTCGACATGGCCACGTACAAGGCCGAGTTCCTCGCCCACCACTACGCGGGCCGGCTGCGTCCGCCCGCCCACTACTCCATGGGCTGGCTGCCCGTGTGGGCCCGGCTCTCGCGCCTCGCCCCGTCGCTGGTCAACACCGTGCTGCGGGCGCCGGGCCTGTCCCGCGTGGGCAAGCTGCTGGCCGGGGTGGACCGGGCCCGGCCCGCCCCGGTGTTCGCGCCCGAGTCCTTCGTGCAGTGGTGGCGGGCGCGCGGCGGCGACGCGCCGGACCCCGCCGACCCGCGGACCGTGGTCCTGTGGCCCGACACCTTCAGCACCTACTTCCACCCGTCCATCGCGATCTCGGCCGTACGGGTCCTGGAGGACGCCGGCTTCCGGGTCGCCGTCCCCACCGACGCCGTCTGCTGCGGGCTGACCTGGATCTCCACCGGACAGCTGACGACCGCGAAGAAGGTCCTGCGGCGCACCCTCGACGTCCTGAGGCCGTACATCGAGGCCGGCACACCCGTCATCGGCCTCGAACCGTCCTGCACGGCGGTGTTCCGCGCCGACGCGCCCGAACTGATGCCGCACGACCAGGACGTGCGGCGGCTGGCCGGCCGGTTCCGGACCTTCGCCGAGCAGCTCGTCCACCACGCGCCCGACGGCTGGAAGCCGCCCGCGCTCGGCCGGCAGGCCACCGTGCAGACCCACTGCCACCAGCACGCGATCATGAAGAACGACCCCGACCGTGAACTGATGCGCCGCGCGCACATCGACGCCGACGTCCTCGACGAGGGCTGCTGCGGCCTCGCCGGCAACTTCGGCTTCGAGAGCGGCCACCACGAGGTCTCCATGAAGGTCGCCGAACAGGGCGTCCTGCCGGCCGTCCGCGCGGCCGCCCCCGGCAGCCTGCTCCTCGCGGACGGCTTCAGCTGCCGCACCCAGATCGAGGACGGCGGCACCGGACGCCGGGCCCTGCACCTCGCCGAGGCGCTCGCCCTCGGTCTCGAGGGGCCGCTGCCGGCCGACCGGCCCGAACGCCTCGCCCGGCGGCCGCGCGAGCCCTCACCCACCCGCCGCTGGGCGGCCACCGCGGGCGCCGCCGCCGTCACGGCCGCGGCCGCCGCGGCCGCCGGACGCGCCGTCGCCTCCACGCTGCGGCGCCGCGCCTGAACCGGCGCGTCCGGATACGGGACCCGCCGCCCGGCGTCCGGCCACGACCGCCCACCGCCCGACCAGAAAGGTCACTCTCCATGTCGATGAAGGTCTCCGACTACGTCCTGCAGCGCCTGCGCGAATGGGAGGTGGAGCACGTCTTCGCCTACCCGGGCGACGGCATCAACGGCCTGCTGGCCGCGTGGGGGCGCGCCGACAACAAGCCCCAGTTCGTCCAGGCGCGGCACGAGGAGATGGCCGCCTTCGAAGCGGTCGGCTACGCCAAGTTCTCCGGCCGGGTCGGCGTCTGCGCGGCGACCTCCGGGCCCGGCGCCATCCACCTCCTGAACGGCCTCTACGACGCCAAGCTCGACCACGTGCCCGTCGTCGCCATCGTCGGGCAGACCAACCGCAGCGCCATGGGCGGCTCGTACCAGCAGGAGGTCGACCTCGTCAGCCTCTACAAGGACGTCGCCTCCGACTTCTGCGAGATGGTCACCGTCCCCGAGCAGCTGCCGAACGTCATCGACCGCGCGATGCGCACCGCGATGGCCCGCCGCTCGGTGACCGCCGTCATCATCCCCGCCGACGTGCAGGAACTCGACTACTCGCCGCCCGGACACGCTTTCAAGATGGTGCCCTCCAGCCTCGGCATGGCGCAGTACGCCCCGGTGCCGGCCGACAGCGACATCGAGCGCGCCGCCGAACTGCTGAACGCGGGCGAGAAGGTCGCCGTCCTCATCGGGCAGGGCGCCCGCGGAGCCCGCAAGGAGGTCATGGAGGTCGCCGAACGGCTCGGCGCCGGTGTCGCCAAGGCACTCCTCGGCAAGGACGCCCTCGACGACGACCTGCCGTACGTCACCGGCTCCATCGGGCTGCTCGGCACCCGGCCCAGTTACGAGCTGATGCAGGACTGCGACACCCTGCTGGTGATCGGCTCCAGCTTCCCGTACACCCAGTTCATGCCCGAGTTCGGCCAGGCCCGCGCCGTGCAGATCGACATCGACCCGCACATGGTCGGACTGCGCTACCCCTTCGAGATCAACCTCGTCGGAGACGCCCGCGAGACGCTGACCCGGCTGCTGCCGCACCTGAGGCAGACGAAGAACAAGAGCTGGCGCAAGACCGTCGAGAAGAACACCGCCCGCTGGTGGGAGGTCATGGAGCGGCGCGCCGCCGTGGACGCCGAACCGGTCAACCCCGAGTACGTCGCCCACGCGCTGAACGACCTGCTCCCCGAGAACGTCATCCTGGCCGCGGACTCCGGCTCCGCCGCCAACTGGTACGCCCGCCATCTGCGGCTGCGCGGCGGCATGCGCGGCTCGCTCTCCGGCACCCTCGCCACCATGGGACCCGGCGTCCCGTACGTGATCGGCGCCAAGTTCGCCCACGGGGACCGGCCCGCGATCGCCCTGGTCGGGGACGGAGCCATGCAGATGAACGGCATGGCCGAGCTGATCACCGTCGCCAAGTACTGGCGGCAGTGGGAGGACCCGCGCCTGATCGTCGCCGTCCTCAACAACGAGGACCTCAACCAGGTGACCTGGGAGATGCGCGCCATGTCCGGCGCCCCGCAGTTCCTGCCGTCCCAGTCCATCCCCGACGTCGCCTACGCCGACTTCGCCCGCATGGTCGGCCTGGACGGCGTCCGGGTGGAGAAGCCCGAGGACGTACGCGGGGCGTGGGAGGCCGCGCTGGCCGCGACCAGGCCCTTCGTGATCGACTTCCGCACCGACCCCGCCGTGCCGCCGATCCCGCCGCACGCCTCGCTCGACCAGATCGAGGCCGCCGCCGTCTCCATCGTCAAGGGCGACAGCGACCGCGTCGGCATGGTCCGCCAGGGCCTGAAGGCCAAGGTCCAGGAGATGCTGCCGGGCGGCCGGCACCGCGAGGACCGGCCCGGCGCCGAGGGCGAGTGATGGCGCGAGCGGCCCGGCCGGGCGGAGGCGGGGGAGCGGCATGAGCACCCTCTTCCCGCCGCACGCCCTGCACGACTACGCCCTGCTGGCCGACGGCGAACGCGGTGCCCTGATCGGGCCTGACGGCGCCGTCGCCTGGCTGTGCGCGCCCACCTGGCACGACGACGCCGTCTTCGCCTCCCTGATCGGCGGCAAGGGCGTCTACGCGATCACGCCCGAGGAGAGGTACGTCTTCGGCGGATACTACGAGGAGGGCACCCTCATCTGGCGCAGCCGCTGGGTGACCGGGGACGGTGTCGTCGAGTGCCGCGAGGCCCTCGCCTTCCCAGGCGACCCGGACCGCCTCGTCCTGCTGCGGCAGCTGCACGCGGTCGACGGGCCCGCCCGCCTGCGCGTCGTCCTCGACCCCCGCGCCGACTACGGCCGGGCGGGCCTCGAACAGGTCCACGAGAGGGACGGCGTCTGGCACATGAGGTCGGGCGGCCACCGGCTGCGCTGGCAGGGCATGCCCTCCGCGACCGTGGGCGAACAGGGCCTGACCGCCGACCTCGTGCTGCGCGAGGGCGAACGCCGCGACCTGGTCCTGGAGTGCTCCGGCGGCGAACCGCCCCGGCGGCTCCCGGAGGCCGGCGAGGCGTGGCGGGAGACCGAGGCGGCCTGGCACCGGAGCGTGCCCCGGCTCGACGGCACCATCGCCACCACCGACGCCCGCCGCTCCTACGCCGTGCTGCGCGGGCTGACCACCAGGAACGGCGGCATGGTGGCCGCCGCCACCACCAGCCTCCCCGAGCGCGCCGAGGAGGGCCGCAACTACGACTACCGCTACGTGTGGATCCGCGACCAGAGCTACGCGGGACAGGCGGCCGCCGCCGTCGGCGCCCCCGAACTCCTCGACGACGCGGTCCGCTTCGTCACCGAGCGGCTGCTCGCGGACGGCCCCGGCCTCGCCCCCGCCTACACCGTGCACGGCGGCGCCGTGCCCGAGCAGGGCGAGCTGGACCTGCCCGGCTACCCCGGCGGCTTCGACCGCGTCGGCAACCACGTCCGGGAACAGTTCCAGCTCGACTGCTTCGGCGAGGCGCTGCTGTTGTTCGCCGCGGCCGAACGGCTGCACCGGCTCGACACCGCCTCCTGGAAGGCCGTGGAGACCGCCGTGCGGGCCGTCGCCGACCGCTGGCGCGAACCGGACGCCGGGATCTGGGAGCTGGACGACCACCGGTGGACGCACAGCCGGCTCACCTGCGTCGCCGGTCTGCGGGCCGTCGCGGCGGCCGCGCCCCGCCACCCCCTGTCCGGCACCTGCGTCCGGCTGGCCGACACGATCCTGGCCGCCACCACCGAGACCGGCCTGCACCCGCGAGGCCACTGGCAGCGGGCTCCCCACGACCCGAAGGTCGACGCGGCCCTGCTGCTGCCCTCGGTACGCGGCGCCCTGCCCGCCGACGACCCCCGCACCCGCGCCACCCTGGCCGCCTGCCGGCGGGAACTGACCCAGGACCACTTCGCGTACCGCTTCCGGCACGACGACCGGCCCCTCGAAGAGGCCGAGGGCGCGTTCCTGCTGTGCGGGTTCGTGATGGCGCTCGCCGAACACCGGCAGGGGCGGGCCGACCCCGCGCACGAACAGGGGCAGGCCGTCTCCGCGCACCGCTGGTTCGAACGCAACCGCGGGGCGTGCGGCGCGTCCGGCCTCTACGCCGAGGAGTTCGACATCGCCCAGCGCCAGCTGCGCGGAAACCTGCCCCAGGCGTTCGTGCACGCCCTGCTCCTGGAGACCGCCGCCCGTCTGGCCGAGCCCCCGCAGAACCGGGGCCCGGACCGGGAAGAGAGGACATGATCATGCCCGAGACCGTCGTCATCACCGGAGCCAGCGCGGGCATCGGCCGCGCCACCGCCCGCCTCTACGCCCGGCGGGGCGCCAACGTCGTCCTGGTCGCCCGGGGGCGCGCGGGACTGCGGGCCGCCGCCGACGAGGTCGAGGACGTCGGCGGACGCCCGCTCGTCCACATCGCCGACACCTCGGACGCCCGTCAGGTCGAGGCCGCGGCCGATGCCGCCGAGGAGGCCTTCGGCACCATCGACGTGTGGATCAACTGCGCGTTCACCAGCGTCTTCGCGCCGTTCGACGAGATCACGGCCGAGGAGTACCAGCGGGTCACCGACGTGACGTACCACGGGTTCGTCAACGGCACACGGGCCGCGCTGAAACGGATGCTGCCGCGCGACCGGGGAACGATCGTCCAGGTCGGCTCCGCCCTCGGCGAGCGCTCCGTCCCGCTGCAGTCGGCGTACTGCGGCTCCAAGCACGCCATCAACGGCTTCACCTCGTCCGTGCGCACCGAGCTGATGCACCGCGGCAGCAACGTCCACATCACCGTCGCCCAGATGCCCGCGGTCAACACACCGCAGTTCTCCTGGGTGCACACCCGGCTGCCCGGCCATCCGAGCCCCGTCCCGCCGATCTACCAGCCCGAGGTGGCCGCCCGCGGCGTCGTGCACGCCGCCGATCACCCCAGGCGCAAGCAGTACTTCGTCGGCGCGACCACTCTGGCGACCGTCTGGGCCAACCGCTTCGTGCCCGCCCTCCTCGACCGCTACCTCGCCCGCACCGGCTTCGACGCGCAGCAGATCGAGGGCAAGCCCCCGACCGGGGACAGCAACCTCTTCGAGCCGGTCGACGCTCCCCCGGGCAGCGACCACGGCGCCCACGGCATGTTCGACGACTCCTCGCACGGCCACTCCCTGGAGGCCGCCCTGGCCCGCCACCCCGCCTGGACGTTCGTCGGCGCGGGCGTCGTCGCGGCCACCGCAGTCTCCGCCGCCCTCCACCGGCGCGGCCGCGGACCGGCGTAGCCGGGCGGACCCACCCGAACGACGGAGAATCCGGCCGTCCGCCCTGGGTACCCGGTGTCCATGACGCACTCGGTGAGCACGCACACGCACCACTACGAGGCCGTCACGTCGAGCGTGGGGTTCGGCGTGATCGGCGCCTTCGTCGGCGGCCTCGTCATCGTCGCCGCCCTCATCTGGGCGGTCCGGCTCGGCGTCCGGACGAGGCGGCGGGAGCCGGGTCCGCCCCGGCACGACCAGCAGCCCAGGATGCCGCGGTCCGGACCGGTGCACGAGACCCGGGAGCGGCGGGAGCCGGACGAGGTGCCGCGGGCCGCCGACGAGAGCGAGCGGCTGACCCCGCACGACCTGCACGCCTCCGGCAGCAGGCGGAGCGAGGACCAGGAACGCCCGCGCTGGGACTCCGGCTCCAGCGGCTCGTTCGGCGGAGGCGGCCCCGGCAGCACCTGAGAAACGCCCGCATTATAGGCCCGGCTCACCATTCCGCATTCCGGGGATACGGCGAGTGAATTCACTCCCGCGCATTCGAAGGACCTCTCCCGCAAAGCCAGCGGAGGCCTTCGGGTGAATTCCACGGAATTGTTTCGGTGCGCCGGGCAGCGGGAAAAGATTGCACAGTGCTTCGGACAGGAGGCACGTCCGTGGGAGCCCGGTCGGCTCGAATCACGGGTGTGTCCCGGACGATTCGACAAGACGCTCCCATGGTGACTGTCCCAACTGCACCCTTCGAGGGAGTGGGCGAGCACTATGCGAGTCCCCGCCAGAACGAAGCAACACCCCCACGACGACGCACCCGACACCGCTGAGGCGTTCGAGAGGCTCGCCGGCCTGCCGGACGGGCCCGAGCGGCAGGCACTGCGTGACGACATCGTGCGGTCCTGGCTGCCCATGGCGGAACGGATAGCGGGCCGGTACCGCGGCAGGGGCGAGTCGATCGAGGACCTCTGCCAGGTCGCCGCACTCGGGCTGGTCAAGTCCGTCGACCGCTACGACCCCGAGCGCGGCAACGCCTTCGAGAGCTACGCCATCCCCACCATCACCGGCGAGATCAAGCGGCACTTCCGCGACCACATGTGGACCCTGCACGTGCCGCGCCGCATCCAGGACCTGCGCAACCGGGTCCGCTCCGCCATGAAGGACCTCTCCCAGACCCCGGGCCGGCTGCCGACGGTCGCCGAGATCGCCGCGTACACGCAGCTCAGCGACGAGGACGTACGGGCCGGGCTCGAAGCCCTCGACAGCTTCACCGCGCTCTCGCTCGACGCCGAACTGCCGGGCAGCGAGGACGGGTACGCGCTGGGGGACTCCCTCGGCCAGGACGACGGGGGATTCGACCTCGTCGTCGACCGCGAGGCCGTCAAACCCGCGCTCCGTGACCTCCCCGAACGCGACCGGACCATCCTCTACCTGCGCTTCTTCGGCGGGATGACCCAGAGTGGCATCGCCGGCCGGCTCGGCATCTCCCAGATGCACGTCTCCCGGCTGCTCAGCGGCTGCTGCGCCGCGCTGCGGGAGCGGGTGCAGGCCGAGGAGGCCGAAGCGGACGAGAAGCCGCGGGACGCCGCCTGACCCCGGCCGCCCGGGTCGAGTCCTCTCGGTCCGGGCGGCGAGGCGGCGAGCTCACTGCCGAACCCTCCCGGGAAAAGGCTCGCCGGATTCCCGCCACTGTCCGGACTATCCGGGCGGCCCCGATCGAAACCGACCCGCGGGCGCGAATACCAGGGGGCCGCAACGAGGGGGCCGCACCCGCCGCCGGGCCCTTCGGCATTCACCGCAACGGCCGGTACTCCATCGTGCGCGCCGGCGCCGGACCGCAACGGTCGAGAGCCTCCTCCAGGGCGGTTCGTACCGAGGACGGCAATTCCCCGGTCCTGGCCCAGAGAAGGACCATCTCCGCGATGTCGCGGAGTTTCACGTTCGTGTGCTGGGAGACCTCGCGCAGTACGGTCCAGCCCTCGTCCGGCGTCACCCGGCCCAGGGCGACCACCAGGCCGATCGCCTGGTCCACGACGGCGTGCGAGGTCACGGCGTCCTTGAGCTGGTCGATCTCCTCCTGGAGTTCCATGATCCGGTCCGCCTCGCTGACGGGCCCCGGCGCGGCCGGGAGCGACGTCTCGTCGTGCGGCGAGCGGGCGCTGGTCATGGCGTCACCTCCGGGGTCGGGCGCCGGCCCGCGCCCGAGGCGGCGGACCGGCCCACGTCTCCATTCGCTTCCATCGTCGGCACTCACCGGCGGCTCTGCCAGTGCGGACGCCACGGACGCGGACACCGGGCCTGCCCGTGTAGCCGGGGATCATCGCGGGACCGCGGGGTACCCGCCGGGCATGCCTGACACCCCGCGGCGCCCCTCGAGGCGCGAGAAGCCGGCCCGCACCGCCACCGAGGAGGTCCTGGAAGAGGTGAAGGAGCAGGAGTACGAGGACGACACCGGCACCGGCACCTCCGGCGGCGACCGGGGCGGTTCGGGCGACCCCATCAGCCCCAGCCCCGGAGCCAACCGGAGGACGGCCGAGGGCCGCCCCCAGGACAGGGCCTAGGATCCCGCGGGACGCCGCGGACGCGGAGCGGCCCTCAGACCCCTTCCACCAGCACGACCTCCAGGGTGCGCGGTCCGTGCACCCCTTCCACACGGTCGAGTTCGATGTCGCTGGTCGCCGACGGGCCGGAGATCCAGGTGAGCGGTCGCGCCGGGTCGAGCCGCTCCAGGGCCTGCGGCACCGACGACACGACCTGGCCGGGCACCCGTACGACGCAGATGTGGTGGTCGGGGACGAGCGTGATCCGGCGCCTGCCCTGGTCGGGGGAGCCGTCCAGCACGAGGGTGCCGGTCTCGGCGACGGCGACCGCGCATCCGGTCACCACACTGTCGATCCGGTCCAGGTCGTACGGCGTGTCGGCCGCGTCGTCCGGTACCCGCTCCGCCGCGGCGTCCGCCAGCCAGCCGTCCGGCAGACAGGGCGGGACCAGGACGGTCCGCGCGCCGCGCCCGGCCAGGAGCCGGGCCAGCAGCGCGGGCAGGCCCGCCGCGTCCGTCCGGTGCACGAGCGCCCGGTAGTCCGCGAGGTTCTCCGCCAGCAGAGCGACCGCCCGCTCGGCGTCGAGGCCGCCGTGCTCGCGCAGATAGCCGCGCTCGACGGCCTGGTCGTAGGGCGTGTCGTCGCGCGGCACGCCGGCCAGCGCGCGCCGCACCCGGCCCAGGATCAGGTCCCTGCTGCTCATGTGGCGTCCTTCCCGCCCCGGGTGCGCTGCCACCAGTCGCGGAAGGGCTCCGCGGGCACCGTCGGCAGATCGCGGCTGTCGCTCCACGCCCGGCCGGGCCCCGGGAGCGTACGGGGGTGGAAGCGGCGGGTCCGCGACGCCAGCCGCTGGCCGGCGCGCAGCGCGCCCGGGTTGTCGAACGCCCAGCGTGCCGCGCGCATCGCCGCCCGCTCGGCGGCGTGTCCCTTGGCCGGCTTGAGGACGACCTTGGCGCCGTCGCGTGTCGCCACGCCGCCCTGGACGACCCGCTCCCGCAGATGCACCAGCACCTCGGGGATGTCGATGGCGACGGGACAGACCTCGTAGCAGGCACCGCACAGCGAGGACGCGTACGGGAGCGAGGCGTCGATCTCGCTCGCGGTGCCCCGGAGCTGGGGGCTGAGGATCGCGCCGATCGGGCCGGGGTACACCGAGCCGTACGCGTGCCCGCCGGCCCGCTCGTACACGGGGCAGACGTTGAGGCACGCCGAGCAGCGGATGCAGCGCAGGGCCTGGCGGCCCACCTCGTCGGCGAGGGTGTCGGTGCGGCCGTTGTCCAGGAGGACCAGATGGAAGTCACGCGGGCCGTCGGCGCTTTCCGGGCCGGACGGGCCCGTCCAGGTGGAGGTGTACGGGTTCATGCGCTCGGCGGTCGAGGAGCGGGGCAGCGTCTGCAGGAAGACCTCCAGGTCCCGCCAGGTCGGCACGGTCTTCTCGATGCCGACGACCGAGATGAGGGTCTGCGGCAGGGTCAGGCACATCCGCCCGTTGCCCTCGGACTCGACGACGACGAGGGTGCCGGTCTCGGCCACCATGAAGTTGGCGCCCGAGATCCCGACCTTGGCGCGCAGGAACTTCTCGCGCAGGTGCAGCCGGGCCGCCTCGGCGAGTTCGGCGGGCGAGTCGGTGAGCCCCTCGGGCGCCGGGCGGCCCCACTCGCTCATCTCCCGCGCGAAGATGTCCCGGATCTCGCCCCGGTTGCGATGGATCGCCGGGACGAGGATGTGTGACGGGCGGTCCCTGCCCAACTGAACGATCAGCTCGGCGAGATCGGTCTCGTAGGCGTGGATGCCCTCGGCCTCCAGGGCCTCGTTGAGCCCGGTCTCCTGGGTGGCCATCGACTTGACCTTGACGACCTCGGACTCCCCGGTCGCCTTCACGAGATCCGCGACGATCCGGTTGGCCTCGTCGGCGTCGGCGGCCCAGTGGACCGTGCCGCCGGCCGCGGTGACCGATTCCTCCAGCTGGACCAGATACCGGTCGAGGTGGCGCAGCGTGTGGTCCTTGATCCGCTTGCCCGCCTCGCGCAGCGCCGCCCAGTCGGAGAGTTCCGCGACGGCCTTCTCGCGCTTGGCGCGGATGGTGTGCGTGGCGTGGCGGAGGTTGCCGCGCAGGGTGTCGTCGCGGATCGCGGCGCGCGCGGCCTTCGGAAACGCCGGCATCCCGACGAAGGTCCCGCTCACGTGCCCCGCTCCTCGCGTGCGGTCCGGCCGGCCCCCCGGCGGCCCGGACGGTGTGCTCCCGCTCATGCGCTCGGCTCCTCCTCCGTGCTCGCCAGGATCTCCGCGATGTGCACCGGCCGCACGGCCGTACGCAGCCGGCCCATCGTGCCGCCGATGTGCATCAGACAGGAGTTGTCGGCGGCGCACAGCACGTCGGCTCCCGTCGACTCGGCGTTGCGTACCTTGTCGGCGCCCATCGCCGCGGACACGTCGGCGTTCTTCACGGCGAAGGTGCCGCCGAACCCGCAGCACTCCTCGGCGCCGGGCAGCTCCAGCAGTTCGAGCCCCTTCACCGCCTCCAGCAGCCGGCGCGGACGGTCCCCGAGCCTCAGGGAGCGCAGACCGTGACAGGTGGGGTGGTAGGTGACGGTGTGGGGGTAGCAGGCGCCGACGTCCGTCACCCCGAGCACGTCGACCAGGAACTCGGTCAGCTCGTACGTCCGGGGCACCACCGGTGCGAGGGCCCGGGCGAGCGTGTCCCCGCGGCCCTCGGCACGGGCCCGTTCACCCATCCGCGGATACAGCTCCCGCACCATCGCGCCGCACGACCCCGAGGGCGTCACGATCGCCTCGTAGCCGCCGAAGACGGCGGCGAACCGCCGGGCCAGTGGCTCCGCCTCGTGGCGGTAGCCGGTGTTGTAGTGCGCCTGCCCGCAGCACGTCTGGCCGGCCGGGAAGTCGACGTCCACACCGAGCCGGGTCAGCAGTCTCACCACGGCGCGGCCGGTGTCCGGGTAGAGCGTGTCGTTGACACAGGTCAGGAACAGGGCGACACGCATCGCGGCTCCTTCGGGTCGGTCGTCGGACGGGAGCAGGGTACGGGCCGGGGCGGGTCGCGTCACCGCGCGGTGAGCCGGGCTTCGGCCTCCCGCCACGGGGCCGTACCGCCGCTCGGTTCGTACCGCCGCAACGGCTGCGTACGGGCCACCAGTTCACGCATCGAGGCACGGTCGCCGACCAGGCCGTGGGTCCGCGCCTGGACGAGGACGTTGCCCAGCGCGGCGGCCTCGGCGGGGCCCGCCACGACCGGCAGGCCGCAGGCGTCGGCGGTCAGCCGGCACAGCAGCTCGTTGCGGGCGCCGCCGCCGACGACGTGGACGACGTCGACCGGCCGGCCGGTGAGCGCCTGCGCCTCGGCGATTGCCCCGCGGTGGGCCAGGGCGAGCGAGTCGAGGACGCAGCGGGTCGTCTCGGCGGGGGAGTCCGGCACCGGCTGGCCCGAGGCCCGGCAGGCGTCCGCGATCCGCCGGGGAATGTTCCCGGGGGCGAGGAACGCGGCGTCCCCGGCGTCCACGACCGAGCGCAGTGCGGGCACCTTCGCCGCCTCGCCGAGCAGCGTGGGCAGGTCGGGGGCGCCCCAGGCCCGCAGAGACTCCTGGAGGAGCCACAGGCCCATGATGTTGCGCAGATAGCGGACGGTGCCGTCCAGCCCCAGCTCGTTGGTGAAGTTCGCGGCCCGGCTCGCCTCGGTGAGCACCGGGGCGTCCAGTTCGAGCCCGGCCAGCGACCAGGTGCCCGTACAGATGTAGGCGAAGCGCTCGCCGGCGGCGGGCACCGCGGCGACGGCCGAGGCCGTGTCGTGGGAGCCGACCGTGGTCACCGGGACCGGACCGGTCAGCCCGGTCTCCTCCAGCACCTCGGGCCGCAGCACCCCGGCGGGGTCGCCCGGCCGGCGCAGCGGGGCGAACAGGCCCAGGTCGATGCCGAGCCGCTCGGCGGTCCCGTACGCCCAGTCACCGGTGCGCGGGTCGATCAGCTGGGTGGTCGAGGCGTTGGTCAGCTCCGTTCCCGGCTCACCCGTGAGCCAGTACGTCAGCAGGTCCGGCACCAGCAACAGCCGCCGCGCGGCCGCCAGTTGCGCCGTCCCCCGCGCGGCGACCAGCTGGTACAGCGTGTTGAACGGCGCGTACTGCAGGCCCGTCGCGGTGTACAGCTCGGCGGGGGGCACGGTCTCCCACACCCGTCGCGCGACACCCTCGGTACGGGCGTCCCGGTAGTGCACGGGGCTGCCGAGCAGTGCCCCGTCCGCGTCCAGCAGCCCATAGTCGACGGCCCAGCCGTCGATCCCCACGGAGTCGACGGGACCGGCGCGCCGCAGCCCTTCGAGCACTCCCGCGTACAGCGACAGGACGTCCCAGCGCAGCCCCTCGGGAAGCCGCACGGGCCGGTCCGCGAAGCGGTGCGCCTCGGTGAGTTCCAGGGTGCCGGGCCCCACGCGGCCGGTCATCACCCGTCCACTGGACGCGCCGAGGTCGACCGCGGCGTACGTGCGCACAGCGCTCACCGCAGGAACGCGGCGGCGACGCCGGCGTCGACCGGGACGTGCAGTCCGGTGGTGTGGGTCAGGTCGCCGCCGGTCAGCGCGAAGACGGCGTTCGCGACGTGCTCGGGCAGCACCTCGCGCTTGAGGAGGGTCCGCTGGGCGTAGAACTCGCCGAGCTTGTCCTCCGCCACGCCGTACACGGCGGCGCGCCGCGCGCCCCAGCCGGCCGCGAAGATCCCGGAGCCGCGCACGACGCCGTCCGGGTTGACGCCGTTGACGCGGATGCCGTGCTCGCCCAGTTCGGCGGCGAGCAGCCGCACCTGGTGGGCCTGGTCGGCCTTGGTCGCCGAGTACGCGATGTTGTTCGGACCGGCGAACACCGCGTTCTTCGAGGCGATGTAGACGATGTCGCCGCCCTGCCCCTGCGCGATCATCGTCCGGGCCGCCTCCCGCGAGACGAGGAACGAACCGCGGGCCATGATGTCGTGCTGGAGGTCCCAGTCCTTCGCGGACGTCTCCAGCAGGGGCTTGGAGATCGAGACGCCCGCGTTGTTGACGACCAGGTCCACCCCGCCGAAGGCGAGCACGGCCGCCTTGAAGGCGTCGGCGATCTGCTCCTCGTCCCTCACGTCCACGGTGACGGCGACGGCCTTGTCCGCGCCGCCCAGCTCCTCGGCGACGGCCGCCGCGTTCCCGACGTTCAGATCGGCGACGACGACGCACGCGCCCTCGGCGACCAGCCGGTGCGCGATCGCCTTGCCGATGCCGCTGCCCGCGCCGGTCACCAGCGCCACCCGGGTCGCCAGGGGCTTCGGCCTCGGCATCCGCCGGAGCTTGGCCTCCTCCAGCGCCCAGTACTCGATGCGGAACTTCTCCGACTCCTCGATCGGCGCGTACGCCGAGACGGCCTCAGCGCCGCGCATCACGTTGATCGCGTTGACGTAGAACTCGCCCGCCACCCGCGCGGTCTGCTTGTCCTTGCCGAAGGAGAACATGCCCACCCCGGGGACCAGCACGATCGCCGGGTCGGCGCCGCGCATCGCGGGGGAGCCCGGCCCGGCGTGCCGCCGGTAGTAGGCCGCGTACTCCTCGCGGTACTCCGCGTGCAGCTCCTTCAGCCGCGCGACCGCCTCCTCGACCGGCACGGTCGGCGCCACGTCGAGGACCAGCGGCCTGACCTTGGTGCGCAGGAAGTGGTCGGGGCAGGAGGTGCCCAGCGCGGCGAGGCGCGGGTGCCCGGCGCGGGCGAGGAAGTCGAGGACGACGCCGGAGTCCGTGAAGTGGCCGACCTGCGGCCGGTCCTGGGCGGCGATCGCCCGGACGTACGGGGCGAGCGCGGCGGCCCGCTCCCGGCGCTCGTCCTCGGCGAGGGCCTCGAACCCGGCGAGGACCGGCCCGAAGGGCTCCGCCTTCCCGCGCCCGGCGAGGAACGCCTCGGCGGTACGGATGATGTGCAGCGAGTTGCGTTCGCACTCCTCGGAGGTGTCGCCCCACGCGGTGATGCCGTGCCCGCCCAGGACGCAGCCGACGGCCCGCGGGTTGGCCTCCTTGACGGCCGCGATGTCGAGTCCGAGCTGGAACCCGGGCCGCCGCCACGGCACCCACACCACGCTGTCGCCGAAGCACTCGGCGGTGAGCTTCTCCCCGTCGGCCGCGCAGGCCAGCGCGATACCGGAGTCGGGGTGCAGGTGGTCGACGTGGGCGGCGTCCACCAGGCCGTGCATGGCGGTGTCGATGGAGGGCGCGGCGCCGCCCCTGCCGTGCAGGCAGTAGTCGAACGCGGCGACCATCTCGTCCTCGCGCTCCTCGCCCGGATACACCCCGGCGAGCGCCCGCAGCCGGTCCAGCCGCAGCACGGCCAGCCCCGCCCCGGTGAGCGTCCCGAGGTCCCCGCCGGACCCCTTGACCCACATCAGCTCGACCTCACCTCCGGTCACCGGGTCGGTGCCGGTCCCCTTCGCGGAGGTGTTGCCCCCCGCGTAGTTGGTGTTCCGGGGATCGGAACCGAGCCGCCGGGAACGCGCCAGCAGAGCGTCGGCCTCAGGATGCGATGCCATGATCAGACCAGTCCTTAAGAAGTACGTACACGAAGACGCGCCCGGCGGACGGGCGGGCCATGCCGACGTGCGGCTGCGCCGCGTCGGCGCGAACAACCTGAACAAGCCCGCGGGGCCGAAAGACACGCGCGGGGAACACCCCAGCGGGAAACGTCCGCGCAGGCATTCCCCCCGCGGGGAACGTCCGCGCGCGGAGCGCCCCGCAGGCGCGCCCCGGCCGGGCCCCCGCCCCGGGGAGCATCCGCGAAAGCCCGGTGCGACGGCTACGCTCCCCAGCCCGCCTGCGCTCCCCCCACCCGCTCCGCCGCGATCCGCTCCTGCCACCCCGACCGCCGGTACGCCGCGATCGGGTCCGCGTCCAGCCCCAGCTCCGTCCGCACCTCGCCGAGCAGCGGCCGCACGTCGGTGTTGTAGGCGTCCATCAGCACCGCGTTGGCCTCCAGCACGTCACCGGAGCGCTGGGCGGCGTCCAGGGCCTCGCCGTCGACGAGCAGCGCCTTCGCCGTGGCCTCCTGGACGTTCATCACGGAGCGGATGATCGCGGGGATCTTGGCCTCGATGTTGTGGCACTGGTCGAGCATGAAGGCGGTGCCGGGGGCGAGGCCGCCGCCCCGGATCACCTCGTACATGATCCGGAACAGCTGGAAGGGGTCGGCGGCGCCCACCATCAGGTCGTCGTCGGCGTAGAAGCGGGAGTTGAAGTCGAAACCGCCGAGCTTTCGCTCCCGCAGCAGGGTGGAGACGATGAACTCGATGTTCGTGCCGGGTGCGTGGTGGCCGGTGTCGACGACGACCCGGGCCTTCTCGCCGAGCTTGAGGCAGTGCGCGTAGGCGGTGCCCCAGTCCGGGACGTCGGTGGCGTAGAAGGCCGGCTCGAAGAACTTGTACTCCAGCAGCATCCGCTGCCCGTCGCCGAGCCGGTCGTACACCTGGACGAGACCCTCCGCGAGACGGTCCTGGCGCCCGCGCAGGTCGTCCTGGCCGGGGTAGTTCGTGCCGTCGGCGAACCACAGCTTGAGGTCCCTCGACCCGGTCGCATCCATGATGTCGACGCACTCGAGGAGATGGCCGACGGCCTTGCGGCGCACCGTCGCGTCGGGGTGGCAGATGCTGCCGAGCCGGTAGTCGTCGTCCTGGAAGGTGTTGGAGTTGACCGCGCCCAGCCTCAGGCCGCGCTCCCCGGCGTACCGGGCCAGGGCCGCGTAGTCGTCGACCCTGTCCCAGGGGATGTGCAGGGCGACCGTCGGCGCGACGCCGGTGAACTCGTGCACCTTCGCCGCGTCGTCCAGCTTCTCCCGCGGGGAGCGCGGCACTCCGGGCTGCGCGAACACCTTGAAACGGGTCCCCGAGTTCCCGTACGCCCATGACGGTGTCTCGATGGCCTGGGTCTTGAGCGCGGCCTTCACGGCGGTGACGTCGGATCGGCTCGTCATGGTCAGTGCTCCCGGGTGCCAGGCGGACGCTGCGGCCGGCGGGGTGAGGCGGCGAGCCGTAGCATGAATGAATCGTTTCATCGCGGCGAAGGTAGGTCCGCCCACCGGTGCTGTCAAGGTCTGGTGCCATGGTGGCGGGGGTTGGAACGCAGTGCGAGAGGTCAGCGAAAACTTTCGGGCCCCGACCCATTGACTCCGCCCAGGTGGCGCGTCTAGCTTCCGTGAAACCTCATTGAAACCTTTCACGGCGTCGAGCGGTAGTCCCTGGACGCTGAGGAGCCCCCATGCAACCTCCAACTGGGGGAGGAACCCCAGGCCCCCCGCCGGCCGGCACCGGACCCGTCCCCGTGCTGGCCCTGCGGGACGTCTCCAAGTCCTTCGGCGCCGTCCGGGCGCTGCGTGACGTCTCGCTGCGGCTCTTCGCCGGTGAGGCCCACGCACTCACCGGGGAGAACGGCGCGGGCAAGTCGACCCTCAGCTTCGGAGGAGATCGGCCGCAGCCAGGTCCAGCACCTCGCCGAGCAGCTCGGCCACAAGGGCGAGATCGCGATCCTGTCGGCCACGCAGAACGCGACGAACCAGAACACCTGGATCGGCTACATGAAGGACGAGCTGAAGAAGCCGGCCTACAAGAACATGAAGCTCGTCAAGGTCGCCTACGGTGACGACGACGACCAGAAGTCCATCCAGGAGACCCAGGGCCTGCTCAAGGCGTACCCAAAGCTGAAGGGCATCATCTCGCCCACCACGGTCGGTATCGCGGCCGCCGCCCGTTACATCAGCTCCTCCTCGTACAAGGGCAAGGTCGTCGTCAACGGTCTGGGCACGCCCAACCAGATGCGCAAGTACGTCAAGGACGGCACCGTCGAGCAGTTCTCGCTGTGGGACCCGAAGAAGCTGGGCACCTCGCCGCGTACGCGGCCGCCGCCCTCTCCTCCGGCCGGATCACCGGCGCCGAGGGCGAGAAGTTCGATGCCGGGAAGCTCGGCGAGTACACGATCGGCAAGGACGGAGAGGTCATCCTCGGTCCGCCCACCGTCTTCGACAAGAAGAACATCGACGACTTCGACTTCTAGGAGTACCCGCCATGCAGCGCGTCTGCTTCCTGCTCAAGGTCCGCCCCGACCGGCTGGCGGAGTACCGCGAACGGCACCGGACGGTCTGGCCCGAGATGCGCGACGCGCTCTCCGCCACCGGATGGCACAACTACTCGCTCTTCCTGCGCGAGGACGGCCTGCTGGTGGGCTATCTGGAGACCGAGGACTTCGCCGCGGCCCAGCAGGCCATGGCGCGGACCGACGTCAACGCCCGCTGGCAGGCCGGGATGGCGGGCTTCTTCGAGGTCCTCGACGGGGAGCGCCCCGACGAGGCCATGAAACCCCTCACCGAGGTGTTCCACCTGGCCTGAGCGCGCCGTCGGCACCGAGGCGTTCCTCCCGGCCCCTGTGCCCCGGTCCTCAGCAACCGGCCTCAGCACCCCGTCCTCGGTGTCAAATCCCGCCCGCCCCAGGTTTCCCGTCGAGGAGCACCCCCATGAGACGTCCTCCGGCCGCCGCGGCCGGCGCACCGCGGTCCGCCGCGTCCACGGCCGGGCCGGCGGGCGCGGCCGTCCCCGGCCCTGCGGTCACGAAGACCGCCGACACCTCGCTCGACCCCCGGGCCCTGTACTTCGTCTCCTACGACGGCCTGGTCAACAACAACTCCTTCCAGAAGAACGGCCTGCTCACCCACAACGGCCACCAGTACGCGGCCTGGTACACCGCCGACCGCACCGCGGTGGTCGCCCGCCGCGCCCTGGGCGAGGCCACCTGGCGGACCGTCCGGCTCGCCCACACCCTCAAGGCGGACGACTCCCACAACGTCATCTGCATGGGCGTCTCGCGCGTCGACGGGCGCCTGCACGTCGTCATGGACGCGCACAGCGACGGCTTCTTCCACACGAGGTCGGCGGCCGGCCTGCTCGACGACCCACCGTCCGCGCCCTGGACCGCCTCCGCGTTCGGCGCGGTCCGCACGGACCTCGGCGGGCTCGCCCTCACCCCGCGGTTCACCTACCCGCAGTTCGTCGCCACCCCCGAGGGGCGGCTCCAGCTCAGCTACCGGGCCGGCGTCTCGGGCGACGGACGCAACGCGCTCGCCGAGTACGACGGCGCGCGGTGGACCGCGCTCGGGGAGTGGTCCGGTGCCACCGGCACCTACACCACCCGGCACGGCTCCAGCACCACCCGCAACATGTACCTCCACGGCATCGACTACGGACCGGACGGCACCCTGCACGCCTTCTTCACCTGGCGCGAGGGGAACGCCGCCGTGACGCGCGACGGCGGCGGCGCGCCTTCCACGTCCGCCGGAACGCCTCCGGCACCTGGACGAAGACCGAGATCCCGGAGCCGCTGCACTCCAGCGGCCGAACCCGCCTGGTGTTCGACCGGTACGACAACGCCTACGCCGTGATGCCCTTCGGGCGGATCGCCGGCGCGTCGCGGGCGTCCGGGCACACCGACTGGGCCGTGCTGTTCGACGGCGGCGGACTGCGGGCCTTCGGCGAGGTCGTCGTGGACGACACCCGGATCGCCCAGGACGGCGTGCTCTCGTTCATGTACCAGCGGACCTCCCACGGCACGACACCGTCCGCCCTCCGCGTCGCCGACTTCGCCCTGCCCGGACGAGGCGGCGGGACGACATGGACGACGTGACCGCCCCGCGCCCGCCGTACCCGCCGGAAGCGGCGTGGTGGGCGCCCGCGCGGCATACGCTGGCACTCTCAACCGGGACGGGCAGAACGGCAGGACGGAGCACGTGAGGCACATGGTCGGCATCAAGGACGTGGCGCGGCACGCCGGGGTGTCGGTGGGAACGGTCTCGAACGTGATCAACCGCCCCGACATGGTCTCCGAGGAGACCCGCCACCGGGTGCAGTCGGTCATAGACCGGCTGGGCTACGTCCGCAGCGAGTCCGCGCGCCAGCTGCGCGCCGGACGCAGCCGCATCATGGGCCTGCTGGTCCTGGACATGGGCAACCCGTTCTTCGTCGACGTGACGCGCGGCGCCGAGCGCGCCGCCCGCCAGGCGGGACTCGGCGTCATGGTCTGCAACAGCGCGCAGAGCCCGGACGAGGAGGCCGACTACCTCTCGCTCTTCGCCGAACAGCGCGTCCGGGGCGTGCTGTTGACGCCCGCCGACGCGACCGGCCGCAACATCGAGGCGTTCCGCCGCCACGGTATCCCGTTCGTCCTGGTCGACCGGGTCGCCGAGGGCACCAAGGAGTGCTCCGTCTCCGTCGACGATGTCGCCGGCGGCGCCCTGGCCGTACGGCACCTCGTGGACGCGGGGCACCGCTCCATCGCGTACGTGACGGTGCCGCCCGAGCTGACCCAGGTCCGGGACCGCCGCGAGGGCGCCCTGCACGCGCTCGCCGAGGCGGGGCTGCCGCCGACCGCGCTGCGGGAGCTGCCGACCGAGCGCCTCGACGTGGCCGCGGGCCGCGACGCCGGCGCCCGGCTGCTCGGTCTCGCCGACCGCCCCACGGCCGTCTTCTGCGCCAACGACCTGCTCGCGCTCGGCGTGCTGCAGGCCATGTACGCGGCGGGTGTCGCGGTACCGGACGACCTCGCGATCGTCGGATACGACGACATCGAGTTCGCCGCGGCGGCCGCCGTCCCGCTCACCTCCGTGCGCCAGCCCGCCGTCACCATGGGCGCCCTCGCCGCCGAGCTGCTGCTGGAGGAGACGGAGGCGGAGACGTCCCCGACGCCGCACGAGCACCGGCGGGTCGTGCTCCAGCCCGAACTGGTGGTGCGCCGCTCCAGCCTGGCGGCACGCTGAGCCGGGGACGCGGCGCGGATGCGGCGGCCCGCTGACCGGCCGTCCAGCAGGGCCGGCCGTCCGCCGGGCGGACGTTGCGCACCGGTGAGCGGATCCCCCGGGCCCTCCGGGGCGCGGTCCATGTGCTCAACTGGGACGCAGTCTGATCCGTACGTCCCTGGAGCCGTGTTGACCGTCAGCTATCGCCAGCCCGGTGTCGTCCTCACCGACCACCGCTTCACCGTGCCCCTCGACCACGACGACCCGGCGGGGGAGACCATCGAGCTGTTCGCCCGCGAGGCCGTCGCGAGCGAGCGGGCGCACCAGGACCTGCCGTGGCTGCTCTACCTCCAGGGCGGCCCCGGCTTCGGCGCCAACCGCTTCGTCGGCAGGCAGGCCTGGCTCGGCCGCGCCCTGAAGGAGTTCCGGGTGCTGCTCCTCGACCAGCGCGGCACCGGCGCCTCCACACCCGCCAACCGGCAGACGCTCCCGCTGCGCGGCGGCCCCCGCGAACAGGCCGACTACCTCACCCGCTTCCGCGCCGACTCCATCGTCCGCGACTGCGAGGCCATCCGCCCCCGGCTGACCGGCGGCGCCCCCTGGACCGTGCTCGGCCAGAGCTTCGGCGGGTTCTGCACGGTCACCTATCTGTCCCTGGCGCCCGAGGGACTGCGCGCGGCGCTCCTCACCGGCGGGCTTCCCTCCCTCGACGCGCACGCCGACGACGTCTACCGGGCCGCGTACCCGCGCATCGAGCGGAAGACCGCCGCGCACTACGCGCGCTACCCCCAGGACGTCGAGCGGGCCCGCCGCATCGCCGAGCACCTGCTGCGGCACGAGACGGTGCTCGCCGACGGCCACCGGCTGACCGCCGAGGCCTTCCAGTCCCTCGGCATCCTCCTCGGCGGCGCGGAGGGCAGCCACCGGCTGCACTACCTGCTGGAGGACGCCTTCGTCCGCACCCCCGAGGGCCCGGCCCTCTCCGACGCCTTCACACAAGAAGTCCAGGGCCTCCTGTCGTACGCCGCGCACCCCTTGTACGCGCTCGTCCACGAGGCCGCCTACGCCCAGGACGACCGCCCCACCGCCTGGTCCGCCGAGCGGGTGCGCGCCGAGTTCCCGCGCTTCGACGCGGCCAAGACGCTCACGGAGGACGGGCCCCTGCTCTTCACCGGTGAGTCCGTGCATCCGTGGACGTTCGACACCGACCCGGCCCTGCGCCCGCTGCGCGCGACGGCCGAGGAGCTCGCCTCGCGCACGGACTGGAAGCCGCTGTACGACCCGGCGCGGCTCGCCGCGAACGAGGTGCCGGTGGCCGCCGCCGTGTACCACGACGACATGTACGTGGACGCCGGGCACTCGCTGCGCACGGCCCGCGCGATCCGCGGCCTGCGGACCTGGGTGACCGACGAGTTCGAGCACGACGGCGTACGGGCGGGCGGCCCGCGCGTCCTGGACCGGCTGCTGGCCCTGGCGCGCGACGAGGTCTGACACCGCCACCGGCCCCGGTGTCCTGCCCCCTGATCCGGACGGAAGGCCCTAATCTCGCAGTCATGACCGAGCCGACGCCCCGGCAGCTCCTGCCGATGCCCGAGGACTGGCGGCGCGCCCTCGCCGTCGTCGCCCATCCCGACGACCTGGAGTACGGCTGCTCCGCCGCGATCGCCGGGTGGACCGACGGCGGCCGGGAGGTCGCCTATGTGCTGGCCAGTCAGGGGGAGGCGGGCATCGACACCCTGCCGCCCGACCGGTGCGGCCCGCTGCGCGAGCGGGAGCAGCGGGCCGGTGCCCGCGTCGTCGGGGTGTCGCAGGTGGACTTCCTCGGCCACCGCGACGGCGTCATCGAGTACGGGACGGCGCTGCGCCGGGACATCGCCGCCGCGATCCGCCGGCACCGGCCCGAGCTGGTGATCACCCTCAACCACCGGGACACGTGGGGCGGCTCCCACTGGAACACCCCGGACCACGTGGCCGTGGGCCGCGCCACCCTCGACGCGGCCTCGGACGCGGGCAACCGGTGGATCTTCCCGGAGCTGACCGAGCGGGGCCTGGAGCCGTGGGACGGCGTCCGGTGGGTCGCCGTCGCCGGGTCCCCGGCCCCCACGCACGCGGTGGACGCGACGCCCGGCCTGGAGCGCGCGGTGCGGTCGCTGCTGGAGCACCGCACGTACATCGAGGCGCTGACCGACGAGGACCCCGAGACGTACTGCCGTTCCTTCCTGACGGGCAACGCCGCGTCGGCGGAGGAGCGGTTCGGCGGGACACCGGCCGTGGCGTTCGAACTCTTCGGGCGGTAGCCCGCCGGACGCCTCGCGAGGAGCGTGCCGCGCGGCTCGGTAGGCTGTCCGGCATGCGAGAACACAGGGGGGCGGCCCACGACCGGCGTACCGACCGGCCGCTCGACGCTGAGGCGGGCCTGCGGGCCGACCTGCGGGCCGACTGCGGCGAGTGCTTCGGGCTGTGCTGTGTCGCGCTGCCCTTCTCCCGCTCGGCGGACTTCCCGACCGACAAGCGGGCCGGCACGGCCTGCGCGAACCTGCGGACCGACTTCCGGTGCGGCATCCACGACCGGCTGCGCCAGGAGGGCTTCACGGGCTGCACCGTGTACGACTGCTTCGGTGCCGGGCAGAAGGTCTCCCAGGTCACCTTCGGCGGCGAGGACTGGCGGTCGGGGCCGCCCGAGCGCGCCCGGCTGATGTTCGACGTCTTCCCGGTCGTCCGGCAGCTGCACGAACTGCTGCGCTACCTGGACGAGGCGCTGACGCTCCCGGCCGCCCGTCCGGTCCATGCCGACGTCCGGCGCGCTCTCGACGGGACGGAGCGCCTGACGCGGCTCACGCCGCAGGAGCTGGCGGAGCTGGACGTGGGCGCGCACCGGCAGTCGGCCAACGTCCTGCTGCTGCGGACCAGCGACCTCGTACGGGCCGGTGCCGGGCGCGGGAAGAAGAAGGACCGGCGGGGCGCCGACCTCGTGGGCGCGCGGCTCAGGGGGGCGGACCTGCGGGGCGCCAGTCTGCGCGGCGCCTGTCTCATCGCCGCCGACCTGACCGGTGCCGACCTGCGGGGAGCGGACCTGATCGGCGCCGACCTGCGGGACGCCGAGCTCACCGACGCCGACCTGACCGGCGCCTTCTTCCTGACCCAGCCTCAGCTGAACGCGGCCCGGGGAGGCGCCGGCACGAGACTGCCCGGGACGGTCACCCGCCCCGGGCACTGGACGCCGAAGGACTGAGTCCCGGCTCAGCCGTGGAAGGTGATGTACCCGTCGCGGTTCCCGTCGTTGCCGGACTTCGTGTAGGAGTGCACGTCGGCCCGGCTGCCGGAGGACTTGTACAGGTAGATCGTGTCCCTGTCGTTGTTCCAGAGGAAGTTGCAGTTGTCGCGGTAGACGACGTTGTTCGCGTCGGAGTCGGTGCCGTGGCCGCCCCGGAGCTTGATGTAGTCGCCGGGCTGCAGGTAGTGGGTGCGGGTGAAGGTGAAGCGGTTGCCGGTGGCGTCCTTCACGACGTAACCCTTGAGGTTCACGGTCGTCGTGGACGAGTAGTTCTTGACGGTCAGGTACTCCGACCTGGTGTTGCCGCTGGTGCAGCTGTTGGAGTCCCGGCCGGGCGCGTCGTACTGCACGCCCCGGATCTTCAGGGCCGACGAGTACTCGGCGGCCTGGGCCGGAGCGGCGGCGCAGACGCCGAGCGTGCCGGCGGCTATCGCGGCGAGCGCGAAACGAGAACGCATGAGGATTCCCCCCTCGGTGGTGCGAGTGAAACGGCAGGAGCCTACACAACGTGTGAACGTCGGATGGTGCCGATGTGGTGATTCCGTGAAGTCGGCCGAACTCCGGGGCCCGTCCGTCGCGCGCGGGGGTCTGCCGGGCCGGGCGCGGTGCTCCTCTCGGGCGGGGCCTGGTTGGCGTGGGCCCCGATCTTCGGTAAGTTAGGCAAGGCTTACCTAATGATGAGGAGTCAGGGATGGCAGACCGTCACACCTGGGCGGCCGGGCCCGCCGAGGCCGAACGGGCCCGCTCGGTGCTCGCCGCGGCATGGTCCTGCACGGTGACGGCGGACGGCGGCCGCGAGGAGCTCGTCGCCGCCCACCACGTCACCGCGGACGGCAGGGTCCTCCTGCACGTCCCCGGGGACAGCGCCCTGCTCGCGGCGGCGGTCTGCGCGCCGCGCGGAGAACCGTCCGCCGTGCTGGAGTTCGCCGATGTCGCGCCCGTCCCCCTGCGCGACCGCATCCGTGCCCGGCTGTGGCTGGCGGGCTGGTTCGCCGCCGAGGACGGCCGTCTCCTCTTCCGGCCCACCCGGATCGTGCTGCGCCGGGCCTCCGGGGCCGGGACCGTGGACCTCGACGAGTTCCGCCGGGCCGAGCCCGACCCCCTCGCGACGGCCGAGGCCGCTCTGCTGACCCACCTCGCCGACGCGCACCCGGACGCGGTGGAGCGGCTCACCCGCCTCGTCGCCCCGGGGAGCCTGCACGGCTGCGTACGGGTGCGCCCGCTCGCCGTCGACCGGCACGGACTCACCCTGCGCGTCGAACGCAGGCGCGGCGACGGCGACGTACGCCTGACCTTCCACACGCCCGCCGACGACGTCACGCAGCTCACCGAGCGCATGCACGTGTTGCTCGCCCAGGCCGCGCGTGCCCACTGCCCCCGCGCGCTACAGCGGCAGCGCACAGACGGCGACCGGTGAGGCGAACGGCTCGCCGGACAGCCGCAGTCCGCCGCTGCCCGCGTCGACGTGGAAGACGCTGACCGTGCCGGACCTCTGGTTCGCCGCGAACAGCAGCCGCTCGTCGGGGGAGAAGGCGATCTGACGGGGGAAGTCGCCGCCGGCCGGCACGGTGTCCAGGAGCCTCAGTCGCGCGCCGCCCGCCTCGACGGCGTACCGCGTCAGGCTGTTGTGCCCCCGGTTGGCCAGAAAGGCGTACGCCCCGTCGGAGGTCACCAGGAACTGTGCCGGATAGCTGGTGCCCGGCCCGGTGCCCGTGGACTGCGGCTCGCCCGGCGTGAGCCGGCCGGCCGCCGGGTCGTAGGCGCAGACCACGACCGTGTTGTCGACCTCGTTCGCCAGATAGGCGAAGCGCCCGCCGGGGTGGAAGGTGAGATGCCGTGGCCCCGCGCCAGGGCGCGTGTGCGCCTGGGAGACCTCGCTCAGCGTGCCCCCGGCCGTGTCGAGCCGGTAGGTGTACACGGTGTCGGTGCCCAGGTCGACGGCGAGGAGGTGGCCGCCGTCGGGGGCGGTGACGAACTGGTGCGCGTGCGGCCCGTCCTGGCCGGGGCCGGGAGCCGGACGGGAGTGGACGACCAGGTCGGTGCGCTCGCCGAGCGCGCCCGAGCCGTCGACGGGGTGCACGGCCACGCTCCCGGACCGGTAGTCGGCGCTCAGGAGCCAGCGCCCGGTCGGGTGCACGGAGAGGTGGCAGGGACCCGCGCCGCCCGTGCTCCGTGTGCCCAGCACCTCGCGCGTCGGCATCCGTACGGCCGCCACCGCGCCCTCCTGCCGTTCCTCCACGGCGTACACCGTGCGTCCGTCGGGATGCGCCGCGAGGTACGACGGGTCGGCGATCCCGGTGATCGTGCCCGTGCCCTCGCCGTCCCCGGTGATCCGGCCCGACGAGGGGTCGTACCGGACGACGCGGATGCCTTCGCCGCCGCCCTCTGCGGAGGTGTAGGTGCCCAGGAGCAGCGGCCGGGAGCCGGCGGGGCGGCCCGGCCCGTGCCGGGAGGGCTCGGGGGCGGGGGTGTCCGCGGCGGACGCCTCGGGCCCGTCCGGCACGGGCCGCGCGGGCGCGGGCACGGCCGCCACGGAGGCGGTGCCCGCCAGCGCGCCGAGGACGCGGCGTCTGCTCCATCCGGCCGACGTGCTCCGCTCCCGTCCTGTCCCACTGCCGCTCATGCGCCTGCACCCCGGTGTCGGTCGGCTCGGTGGTCGCCCCGGCCGGTACGGCGGCCGGGGCTTCGGTCGTGCCCACCTTGGACCCGGCCGGCCGCGAAGTGCAAGAACGGCCGAGCGAGTTGCGTGGCGTGCAACGCGGGCGGGGGAGCGGGCCCCTACCAGTCGCCGTCCTCGACCGGATGGCCCGGCGCGTCCCCCAGTGGCTTCACCTGGTGGGGCGACGGCTGCTGCCACGGCTCGTGGTCGTCGCCGAGCCAGTCGCCGACCGGCTGCACGGAGCCCAGCGTGTCCGTCGGAGCGAGGTCCGTCGCGTCCTGGTCGTAGTAGTCGAACCAGGGCAGCCCCGCACGGGTGTAGGCCGCGCGGTCCACCGGGGAGGGCGGAGGGGCCTCACCGGTGATGCGCCGCCACTCGGGAGGCGTCACCAGGTGCACGAAGACGCGCCCGGACGGTTCCTCGGCCCAGTCCGTGAGCCGCCGCTCGTCCCGGTACACCTCCTGGTGCATCGAGCCGCCGACACCGAGCCCCATGGCGGGAGCGGCCCGTCCCCGGCGCCTGATGCCGCCCGGCGCGCCGGGCGCCGCGCCCGGTGCGGGCGCGGACATGGGCATCGCACCGCCGTAGGCGGCCGCCCGGGGCATGCGGCTGCGCTCCAGCTCCCTCAGCCGCTCCGCCTCGCGCCACGCGGCCAGCTCCGTCGCGTTGAGCGGGAAGGACTGGAGCTGGACGCCGCCCCACACCTCCTCGCCGGTGACCTGGCCCTCGACGGTCGCGCCGAGGCCCATCGGCACCGCCACGAACTGACGGACCGTCCCCTTGCCGGAGTTGATGCCGTCCAGCCACGGCTGCCGGGGCAGTACCACGTAGTTCTGCGGGTCGCGCCGCAGCCGCGAACTCCACGGCTCGCCCGAGACGGCGCACACCTTGCCCACGCCCACCTGCAGGGCCGCCGGCTCCGTGGTCCCCGCGAAACTCAGCCACATGGCCTCCCGCAGATACACCGGCAGCATCACGCCGCCGCGCGCCCGCCACTCGGCCGGCACCGTGTCCGGGTGGTCCTCGACCCGGCGCACCGGGAACTCGCCGAGACCGGGCGGCAGCGGGTGCGTCCCCTTCTCGGGCAGGCGCAGCGTCCGGATGAACCGGACCCGCGCGCCTCCCGGCAGCAGCAGTGAGTTGCCGTCGATCCGTACGGTGCCGTCGGTCATGCGTCAGCCCCCAGTCGTGTTCCCGTTCCTCATGGTGTCCGGTGTGCCGGGCCTCACCCGGGTCGCGTGCCCGCAACTGCCGGCCCGGCTCCTCGCACCGTGTCACATAGAACGACGCGAGGGGGCGGCGCGGTTCCGCTCGCGCTCCCTCTTCCGCCGGCGTGCGCGGCGCAGCGGGCGCGGGACGCGCAGCGACGTCCGCAGCCGGGTCAGGCGGGGCATCCGGTCGCGCTGGGCGCGGGTGCCCCGGTCCAGCTCCTCCATGAGCCGCCGCGAGCGGTGCTCGGTGTCGAGTTCGTCCAGGATGCGGGTGACCTCCGTCAGCACCGCCCCGTGCAGCTGCCAGTCGCGGGGGTCCTGCTGGATCTTCTCCAGCACCAGGTCCGCGAACCTGTCGCGGGTGGCCGTCGCCGTGGCGAGCTCCTCGGTGAGCCGCTCCTCGGCCGACTCGGCGTTACTGCTGACGTCACTGGTGACCAGTACCGCGAAACTGACGATGGCGTCCGCGATCTCCGACAGGAGCTGTTCCAGGGTCGCGCCGATCTGCGGCTCGAACAGCGGCTGTGGGTCGCGTTCCTTGGCGAGGTCGGTGAGGCTGCGGGCGATCACCCGCAGGACCACCGTGCAGATCTCCAGGGTGTCGAGGCCGGTGCGCAGCACGATCCGGTGCAGCAGGCCCTCCCGCACGCGGGGGTTGAGGCGCAGGCTGTCCTCCGCCTGCCGCAGGGACGCGTCCACGTCGCTGATGTCGTGGTCGAGGCGGCGGGCCTCGTGCAGCCGGGCCGTGGCGTGCTCCACCGGGGTCAGGCCGGCCACCTCGTCGCCCATGCGGAGCATCAGCTGGCGGAGCCGGCGCGCCAGGCCCTCGACCGCCTCGCCCGCCTCGCCCACCCAGACCGGGGGAGCGAACAGCAGATTGCAGCCGAGGCCGACGACGGCGCCGATCAGCGTCTCGACCACCCGGGCCCAGGCCGTGTCCCCGACCCGGGTCACGCCGAGGACCAGCATGGCGCTGATCGCCACCTCGGGGACGAACTCGTCCACCCGCACCAGACGGCCGATGCCCAGCGAGGCGAGGATGATCAGGGCAAGACTCCACCAGGTCAGACCGACCAGGGCGCTGAACCCGATCGCGATGACCACGCCGGTCACCACCGAGTTGACCCGGCGGATGCCGGTCGTGATCGTCGCGTAGAGGGTGACCTGGACGACGAGCAGCGCGGTCAGGGGCGCGGTCAGCGGCGCCTGCTCGGGACTGATGTGCAGGGCGACGACGTACGCGATCGTGGCGGCCGCCGTCGACCGCACGGACTGGACCACGGCGGGTTCCCGGTGCCGTTTGACGAACTGCGTCAGGGATTCCGCCCACTCACCACGTGCCTCTTGCATCCTTCGGCTGTTCCCCGATCATCAGGACATCGAACGTGGTCAGGGACATCCGGAGGATCGGTACGCGGCCGTGAACGCGCCGGTCAGGCGTACAGCTTGTCGAGGAAGGCGGACAGGTTGCCCGTGCTGCGGGCGATCTGCTGCTCCAGGGTCAGGCTCTCCTCGAAACGGCCGCCCGACTCGGGGACCTTCTTGCCGCGCACGTACAGGGAGCAGGCGAGATCGGCGCACATGTAGATGCCGACCGAGTTGCCCTCCCGCCCCGCCGCGCCCGCCTTGCGCGCCGTCATCAGCGAGACGCCGTTGCCCGGATGTGTCGTCAGGCACACCGAGCACATGCTGCGGTGCAGGAAGCCGCGCTGGGACGACGGGAACCGCAGGGTGACACCGGTGAGCGAGCCCGCCCGCTCGGTGACGAGGTAGCTGCGGTCGGGCGCCCCGGGATCACGCCAGCCCAGGAAGTCCAGGTCGTCCCAGGGGCGCTCCGCCAGGTCACGCGGGACCGACAGCCGCTTGGCCTCGCCCTTGGAACAGTTGACGAACGAGCCCCGGATGTCCTGCTCGGTCAGTTCCCTCATCGCTGCCGCTCTCCCTCTCCACGCGCCCCGAACCTAGGAGCACTAGCCGGATACCTACGGTACATAGGTGCGAGCGGCGAGATCCACCCATTTCCGCGGACGGTATGTTGCAGACAGGGCCGACCGGACGGACGCACGGACCGGACGGCCCGGGTGACGTGAGCAGGCGGACCGGACCGGGCGGGCCGGGGAGGAGCCACATGACGGGGCGGGGCGGGCGTACGGTGCGTGACCTGCGGCGGGGCAATCGGGCCGCCGTACTGCAACGGCTGTACTTCGACGGACCCATGAGCCGCTTCGAGCTGGGCCCGGCCACCGGGCTGAGCTCCGGCTCCGTCAGCAACGTCGTCGCCGAACTGGTCGCCGACGGCCTGGTGGAGGAGGCCGGCAGCGTCGACTCCGACGGCGGCCGCCCGCGCACCCTGCTGCGGGTCGCGCCCGGCAGCGGCCGGCTGATCGGCGTCGACGTCGGCGAGACCCGGGTCCGCGTCGAGCTCTTCGACCTCGGCTTCACCGAACTGGCCCGCGCCGAGCGACCGCTGGAGAGCCAGGGCTACGACGTCGGTGTCGTCGTCGGTCACATCCGCGACGGCGTCGCCGAGGTCCTGGCCGGCGCGGACACCGCGCCCGAGCGGCTGCTCGGCGTCGGCATCGGGGTCCCCGGCATCGTCACCCGCACCCCCGGGCAGGGCGCGGTGGTGCACGGACAGACGATCGGCTGGCAGGACGTCCCCCTCGAATCCCTGCTCCGCGACGCCTGCCGGCTCCCGGACACCGTCCCCTACTTCGCCGACAACGGCGCCCGGACCCTCGGCCAGGCCGAGATGTGGTTCGGCGCAGGACGCGGCGCCACCGACGCGGTCGTGGTCCTCCTCGGCTCCGGCATCGGCGCCTGCCTGGTGACGGAGGAGATGACGGGCGGCCGTTCCCTCGAATGGGGGCATCTGACCGTGCGGGTGGGCGGCCGCCGCTGCCGCTGCGGCGCCCTCGGCTGCCTGGAGGCGTACGCGGGAGCCGAGGCGCTGCTCGACCGCTGGCGGGAGCGGGGCGGACACCCGCCGCAGGACACCGACGAGGAGACCGCCCTGGCCGCGATGCTCCTCGCCGCCCACCCCGACGACGACTCCGCGCCCGACCCGGTCGCGCGCGCCGTCCTGGAGGAGACGGCCGAATACCTCGGCGCGGGACTCTCCGACCTGATCAACCTCTTCCGCCCCGAACGCATCCTGATCGGCGGCTGGGCGGGCCTCAGGCTCGGCTCACGGCTGCTGCCCGCGGTGCGCGAGCACGCCGTCTCGTACGCCCTGCGCCACCCGGCCGCGCGCGTCTCGGTCGACATCGGCAAGCTCGGCCCCGACGCGGTCACCGTCGGCGCGGCGATCCTGCCGCTCGCCGACTTCTTCGCCCGGGGCGGCAGGCGCCCCGAGCCCGCGCCCGACGACCGCTCGCCGGCCTGGCGCACGGCCCTGCGGGAGCGGTCCTCGCACTGACCCGAGGCGGTCCCGCAGGGCCGTGCGCCAGGAGCGGTTCTCTTCCCGGGCCCTGACCTGGTCCTCTTCCCGGGCGTTGACCGGCCCTCGCGCTCGCCCGTCGGTGGGACGGCCGCGCCGCCGTCCGCAAGCGCGGTGCCGTGCCGGGTGGTTTCGTGGAGGAGGCGCGAGGTACCCGCGCCTCGCCCGCGGGCAGCGCGCCCCGCGGACCGCGCCAGCCTGCCGACGAACGGAGAGCGCCGTGACCGACCACCGCACGGGGAGCCCCGGAGAGAACGGTGCCCCGGTCCCCCGGGATCTGCCCGACCAGCAGGCCCAGGGGGGCGAGGACCCGCTGGACGTCGCACCCCCGCCGTCGGACCGGGACACGGACGGCGACGAGGACGAGTCCGCCGCCGACGTCCCCGACACGGACGAGGCGGGCACCGGCAGACAGGGCGCGCCCCGCTCCGGAACGGTCCACCCGGAACACCCCGGCCCGGACGAGTCCACCGCCTGACCCCAGGGAGATGCCATGGGCGTGACCGACTGGGCCCGGCGCTGGCCCGTCTACCGGCAGCTGACCGGCGAGGATCCCCTCGGCCGGGGCAGTGCCGTGAAGTCGCCGCGGACCGGAGCGCTGCGGCCGCGCACGGACACCGCCGACCGGGTGGTGCAGTCCATCTGCCCGTACTGCGCGGTCGGCTGCGGCCAGCAGGTGTACGTCAAGGACGAGAAGGTCGTCCAGATCGAGGGCGACCCCGCCTCGCCCGTCAGCCGCGGCCGCCTCTGCCCCAAGGGTTCGGCGACCCTCCAGCTCACCACCGGACCGGCCCGCCGCCACCAGGTCCTCTACCGGCGCCCCCACGGCACCGAGTGGGAGCCCCTCGACCTGGACACGGCCATGGACATGGTCGCCGACCGGGTCGTGGAGACCCGGCGCGCCACCTGGGAGTGGGAGCAGGACGGGATCCGCACCGCGCGCACGATGGGCATCGCCAGCCTCGGCGGCGCGACGCTGGACAACGAGGAGAACTACCTCATCAAGAAGCTGCTGACCGGTCTCGGCGTGGTCCAGGTGGAGAACCAGGCCCGGGTCTGCCACAGCGCCACCGTCGCCGGCCTCGGCACCAGCTTCGGACGCGGCGGCGCCACCACCTTCATGCAGGACCTCCAGCACGCCGACTGCATCGTGATCCAGGGCTCCAACTACGCCGAGGCGCACCCGGTCGGCTTCCAGTGGGTGATGGAGGCCAAGGCCCGCGGCGCCCGCGTCATCCACGTCGACCCGCGCTACACCCGCACCAGCGCGCTGGCCGACCTGCACGTCCCGATCCGCGCCGGCAGCGACATCGCCTTCCTCGGCGGCATCATCAACCACGTCCTCACCGAGGAGAAGGACTTCCGCGAGTACGTCCTCGCCTACACCAACGCCGCCACCCTCGTCGGCGAGGACTTCCGCGACACCGAGGACCTGGACGGCGTCTTCTCCGGACTGGACGAGGACAAGCGCAGCTACGACCCGCACAGCTGGCAGTACGAGGGCACGGAGATCCAGCAGCCCACCGGCGAGCCCGACGAGCAGTACGAGGAACGCGTCGGCTCCTACGGCGGATCCGAGACCCACGGCTCCGGCGGCGCCCGCACCGGCCCCTGGCCTCCCCGGGACGAGACGCTGCGCCACCCGCGCTGCGTCTACCAGGTGCTCAAGCGGCACTACGCCCGCTACACCCCCGAGATGGTCGAGAAGATCTGCGGTGTCCCCGAGAAGACCTTCCTCGAGGTGTGCGAGGCGCTGACCGCCAATTCGGGACCCGACCGCACCAGCGCCTTCTGCTACGCCGTCGGCTGGACCCAGCACACGGTCGGCTCCCAGTACATCCGCGCCGCCAGTGTCCTCCAGCTCCTCCTCGGCAACATCGGCCGCCCCGGCGGCGGCATCCAGGCGCTGCGCGGCCACGCCTCCATCCAGGGCTCCAGCGACATCCCGACGCTGTACAACCTGCTCCCCGGATACCTGCCGATGCCGCACGCCCACGCGCACGAGACGCTCGACGACTTCGTCGCGGCCAGCCGCACCGACAAGGGCTTCTGGGCCGAGATGCGCTCCTACTTCGTCAGCCTGCTCAAGGCGTACTACGGCGACGCGGCCACCCCCGGCAACGACTTCTGCTTCGACCACCTGCCGCGCCTCACCGGCGACCACTCGACCTACCAGACGGTCGCCGCCCAGCTCGACGGCACCTGCAAGGGCTACTTCCTGATGGGCGAGAACCCGGCCGTGGGCTCCGCCAACACCCGGCTGCAGCGCCTGGGCATGGCCAACCTGGAGTGGCTGGTCGTCCGCGACTTCTCCCTGATCGAGTCGGCGACCTGGTGGAAGGACGGGCCCGAGATCGAGACCGGCGAGCTGCGCACCGAGGACATCGGCACCGAGGTGTTCTTCTTCCCCGCCGCCTCGCACACCGAGAAGTCGGGCTCCTTCACCAACACCAACCGCTGGGTGCAGTGGCATCACGCGGCCGTCGAGCCCGAGGGCGACGCGCGCAGCGACCTGTGGTTCATGTACCACCTAGGCCGCCGCATCCGCGAGAAGCTGGCCGGCTCCACCGACCCCATGGACCGCCCCGTCCTCGACCTCGCCTGGGACTACCCGGTCACCGGACCGTTGGAGGAGCCCGTCGCGGACGCGGTGCTCGCCGAGATCAGCGGCCACGGACCGGACGGCGCCCCGCTGAGCGCGTACACCGAGCTGAAGGACGACGGCTCCACCCGCTGTGGCTGCTGGATCTACTGCGGGGTCTACGCCGACGGCGTCAACCAGGCTGCCCGCAAGAAGCCGCACACCGAACAGGACTGGGTGGCCGCCGAATGGGCCTGGGCCTGGCCCGCCAACCGCCGCATCCTCTACAACCGGGCCTCGGCCGCCCCCGACGGCACGCCGTGGAGCGAGCGCAAGAGCTACGTGTGGTGGGACGCGGAGGCCGGGAGGTGGACGGGGCACGACGTACCCGACTTCGTCCCCGATCTCGCCCCGGACCACGTACCCGACGAGGACGCCCAGGGCGTCGACGCGCTGCGCGGCGACGACCCGTTCATCATGCAGGCCGACGGCAAGGGCTGGCTGTACACGCCCGCCGGCCTGGAGGACGGGCCGCTGCCCACCCACTACGAGCCGCAGGACTCGCCCTTCCCCAACGCCCTCTACCCCTCGACCGCGCGTTCGCCCGTGCGGCAGACGATGTCCCGCGAGGGCAACCGCTACCACCCCAGCGGCGACGAGCCCGGCGCCGACGTGTACCCGTACGTCGTCACCACCCACCGGCTGACCGAGCACTTCACGGCGGGCGGCATGAGCCGCTGGTCGGAGTATCTGTCTGAGCTGCAGCCGGAGTTCTTCTGCGAGGTGTCGCCCCGGCTCGCCGCCGAGCGCGGACTGGAGCACGGCGGCTGGGCGACCGTCGTCACCGCCCGCAACGCTGTCGAGGCGCGTGTCCTGGTCACCGAGCGGATCAGGCCGCTGACCGTGCACGGCCGCACCGTCCACCAGATCGGCATGCCCTTCCACTGGGGCCCCAACGGCGTGGTCACCGGCGACGCGGCCAACGAGCTGACGGCCGTCGCGCTCGACCCCAACGCCCACATCCAGGAGGACAAGGCGCTGACCGCCGACATCCGGCCCGGCCGCCGCCCGCGCGGCCCCGACCTGCCCCGGCTGGTCGCCGACTACCGCCGGCGCGCGGGCATCACCGAGAACACCGGTACGGAGGTCAGGAAGTGACGACCAGTCAGGAGCGGTCCACGCGGCAGGAGCCGGGGCAGGACGAGCCGGGGCGGCAGGAGCGGGTGGGCTTCTTCACCGACACCTCCGTCTGCATCGGCTGCAAGGCGTGCGAGGTGGCCTGCAAGGAGTGGAACGCCATTCCCGAGGACGGCCTCACGCTGACCGGCATGTCCTACGACAACACCGAGGCGCTCGGCGCGTCGACATGGCGCCACGTCGCCTTCATCGAACAGCCCGCCCGCCCCGAACCGGAGGGACGCACCCGGCTGCCCCTGCTGGACGGCGCGCCCGCCCGGCAGCTCGGCGAACTCCCCCTGGCGGACGGGCAGGCCGCCGCCCAGCCCGCCGGGACCGGGGAGGGCTTCCGCTGGCTGATGTCCTCCGACGTGTGCAAGCACTGCACCCACGCCGCCTGCCTCGACGTCTGCCCGACCGGCTCCCTCTTCCGCACGGAGTTCGGCACTGTCGTCGTGCAGGAGGACATCTGTAACGGCTGCGGCTACTGCGTGCCCGCCTGCCCGTACGGGGTCATCGAGCAACGCCCTGTCGACGGCCGGGCGTTCAAGTGCACCATGTGCTACGACCGGCTCGGCGCCGGACAGGAACCGGCCTGCGCCAAGGCGTGCCCGACGGAATCCATCCAGTTCGGCCCGCTCGACGAACTCCGCGAGCGCGCCGCCCTCCGCGTCGACCAGCTCCACGAGGCCGGCGTCGCCGACGCACGGCTCTACGGGCACGATCCCGAGGACGGAGTCGGCGGCGACGGCGCGTTCTTCCTGCTCCTGGACGAGCCGGAGGTGTACGGACTGCCCCCGGACCCGGTCGTCACCACCCGCGACCTGCCCACGATGTGGAAGCACGCGGGCCTCGCGGCGCTCTCGCTGACCGGCGGCATCGCCCTCTCCTTCGTCGCGGGCCGGCTCACCGGACGGGAGGCGCGCCGATGACCGGCACCGAGAGCACCGCACCACGGCAGTCCCGGCGTTGGAACCGGGGGCGCCGCCGCGGAGAGCAGCCGATGGTCCCGAAGGCCGACTTCGCGTCGTACTACGGGCGCCCCGTCATCAAGGCACCGTCCTGGGAGGCCCGGGACATCGCCGGGTACTTCTTCCTCGGCGGACTGGCCGGGGCCGGTTCGCTGATGGCCGCCGGAGCCCACGCGACGGGTTGCGGTACCACGTCGACGGCGATGAAGGTCTCCTCCCTCGCCGCCGTCTCCCTCTCCGCCGCCGCGCTCATCCACGACCTGGGACGGCCCGCCCGGTTCGTCAACATGCTCAGGGTCTTCAAGCCCACCTCGCCGATGAGCGTCGGCTCCTGGCTGCTGTCCGCGTACGGCCCGGCGGCGGGCGTGGCCGCCGCGAGCGCCGTGACCGGGCGGCTGCCCCGCGTCGGCGCCGGGGCGACCGGCGCGGCGGCCCTCCTCGGCCCGGCCGTCGCCTCCTACACCGGGGTCCTCGCGGCGGACACGGCGGTGCCCGCCTGGCACGGCGCCCACCGTGAACTGCCCTACCTCTTCGTCGCCTCCGCGACGGCCGCCGCCGCCGGCATGGCGCTGGTCGTCGCCCCGCCCCGCGAGACGGCCCCGGCCCGGTGCGCCGCGCTGCTGGCGGCGGTGGCCGAACAGGCGGTCACCAAGGCGGCGGAGCGGAGCCTCGGGATGGTCGCCGAGACCTACCACGAGGGCAGGGCGGGCACCCTCATGAACGCGGCGAAGGCGCTCACCGTGGGCGGTGCCCTCGCGGCGGCGCTGTTCGGCGGCCGGAATCGCGCCGTGGCCGCCGCGAGCGGGCTGGCCCTCCTCGCGGGCTCCGCCTGCACCCGCTTCGGCGTCTTCACGGCCGGGATCGCCTCCGCCGAGGACCCGAAGTACACGGTCGTGCCCCAGCGGGAGGGGGTCGAGGCCGCCGCGGCGCACGGCGGGGGAGCGGGGTAGCCGCGCGCGAGCGGCCGTGACGGCGGGCCCCGTTCCCGCACGCACGCCGGGCCCTCTCTTCCGCGCCGTCCGCGCGCGGGAGAGGGGGCCCGGGGCGGCGCGTCAGCCGACCTTGCGCCCGCGCAGCGGATCCGTGGGCGCCCCGGCGCCGCCGCGCAGGCCCTCCAGGAACTCCTCGACGACCTCGACCGCCGTGCGCTCCGGACGCCAGCCCAGCTCGGCGCGGGCCCGGGTGCAGTCCATCAGCGGCAGCCTGAGGACCGCGTCGAACAGATGCGGTGAGGCGGGCAGCAGACGCAGCCCCCACGCCGCCGCGACCGCCGACCGCGCGGCCGTACGCGGCAGCCGCACCGGCCGCGCGTCCAGCAGCTCGCCCAGCACCTCGGCGTCCAGCGGCGGTTCGGCCGCCAGGTTGAACGCGCCGCGCACGTCCTGGGTGACGGCGAGCCGGTACGCCTGCGCGGCGTCGTCCGAGTGCAGCGCCTGCACCCTGAGCCCCGGGACGTCCGGCAGGAACGGCAGCTGGTCCGGGCGGAGCAGCGGCCCCGGCAGGAAGCGGCCGCCGAAGATCCGCCGCTGCTCGCTCGCCGACTCCCTCTTGAACAGGAAGGCGGGCCGCATCCGCACGACCCGCATCCACGGGTGCTCGTGCTCGAAGGCGTCGAGAGCGCGCTCCAGATACGCCTTCTCCCGGGTGTACGCGGCGTCCGGCCACCCGTGGGTCGGCCAGGACTCGTCCACGGCGCGGTGCTTGGAGCCGGGCGAGTACGCGCCGACCGACGACGCGTGCACGAGTGCCGGCACCCGGGCCGCGGCCGCCGCCTCGAAGACCCGGATGGAGCCGAGCACATTGGTGCGCCAGGTCACCGCCGGATCGTGGGTGGGCTGGAACGCCCAGGCCAGGTGGATCACGGCGGAGGCGCCCTCGAACCGCTTGGCCAGGTCGGTGCCCCCGGAGGACAGGTCCACCGCCGACCAGGTCGTCTTCGGGGGCGACCAGTCGGGGACGCGCCGCGCCATGCCCAGGACGGATTCGACCCGCGGATCCTCCGCGAGCAGGCGCACCACGCTGGTGCCGACGTTGCCGGTCGCGCCCGTCACGACGATCCTGCCACCGGATTCCATGCTCACCATCGGCTCCTCTCCCGCAGGGGTCCGACCGCCCGCCGCAGGCCGCCCACGGCGGAGGGCGGCGGCGGGGCGGCCGCCGGGCTCCCCGAGTACCCGGACAGCCCGGGACACATGCGGACGGTCCCCCTCGCCGCGGCCCGCCGTCCGGCAGGGGATCGGGCACGCTCCGGGCCATGACCTCCGGGGTAATCGACCCGCGCCGTCCGCCCCGGAATGATTCACGACTACCGAGCACCTCGCTCGCTTCGCCCCACGACCGGATTCCGGGAGGTATCCCATGCCGTACTTCGAGAGCCCCGTCGACGGTACCCGGCTGCACTACGTGGACTACGGGCCCGCCGACGGACCTGTGATCGTCTTCGTCAACAGCTCCTACTTCGGGACGGAGATGTGGGAGTACCAGATGCTGCCGCTCGCCGACGAGGGATACCGGTGCGTGGGCTTCGACCGGCGCGGTCACGGACGGTCCGAGGACGTATGGGGCGGCTTCGATCTCGACAGCCTGGCCGACGACGTGCACGGGCTGACCGAGCACCTCGGGCTCGACGCCGTCACCCTCGTCGGGCACTCCATAGGCACCGCCGAGATCGTGCGGTGCCTGAGCCGGCACGGCGCCGACCGGGTGGCGCGGGTCGCGCTCGTCGCCGGGATGGCCCCCGGCATCGTCCGCTCGGCGGGGCACCCCGAGGGCATCGCACCCGAGGACGTGCGGGCGGTGGCCGAGGGCTTCGCCCGGGACCGGGCCGCGTTCTTCGAGGACGGCGCGGACGCGTTCTTCGCGCTCGGGCGGCCCGGCGTCGACCTCTCTCCCGCCTACGTGCGGTACGCGGTGCGGTGTGCCGAGGGCGCGACCGCCCGCGCCGGGGCGGCCCTGTACGAGCTGATCGGCTCCCTCGACGTCGCCGCCGAGCTGACGAAGATCGACCTGCCGGTGCTCGTCGTGCACGGCACGCACGACACGTCCGCGCCCCTGGAGGTCACCGGGCGCCGGGCGGCCGGGCTGCTGCCGGACGCCACCCTCAAGGTGTACGAGAACGCCGGGCACGGCCTCTACGCCACCCACGCCCGGCAGCTCAACGCCGACCTCCGGGAGTTCATGGCCGGGGCGGCCGGGGCGTAGGCCCCCGCGGTCCGGCCGGCCGGGCGCCTCCCGTCCCGGCCGGTCAGGTCCCGTCCCGGCCGGTCAGGTCCGCGACGCGAACGGGTCCACCCCGGTGAGGCCGGCCGACAGTTCCCACAGCCGCCGGGCCTCTTCGGGATCGACCGCGTAGTCGCGTACGCCGCCCCGCGCGCCCTCCGTCGCGGGCTCGGCGATGTCGCAGTCCTCGCAGTACACCCCGCCCATGCCCGCCAGTCGCGGCGAGGTCGCCGCCCACACCTGGGTGGCCGCTCCCTCCTCGGGCGTCTTGAACCCGGCCGGGTTCAGCGGGGTGCCGTCCTCGTCGATCCAGCCGCGCTCCACCATCTCCTCGGTGGCCAGGTGCCGTTGGAGCGGGGTGAGGATGCCGCCCGGATGGAGCGCGAAGGCCCGGACGCCCGCGTCGCGGCCCAGCCGGTCGAGTTCCACCGCGAACAGCACGTTCGCCGTCTTCGCCTGCCCGTACGCCTGCCACTTGTCGTAGCCGTGCTCGAAGTGCACGTCGTCCCAGCGGATCCCGGAGATGTGGTGGCCGGCGGAGGAGACGGAGACGACCCGTGCGCCCCCCGGTGCGATCGCGGGCCAGAGGCGGCCCACGAGGGCGAAGTGACCGAGGTGGTTGGTCGCGAACTGGGCCTCCCAGCCGGGGCCGACCCGGGTCTCGGGGCAGGCCATGATGCCGGCGCTGTCGATGACGATGTCGACGGTGCGGCCCGAGGCGAGGAACCGCTCGGCGAAGGCGCGCACGCTGTCCAGGTCGCCGAGGTCCAGCTCGTCCACCTCGGCTCCGTCGACGTCCGCCACCGCCTTCCGGGCGGCGTCCGGGCGCCGGGCGGGGACGATCACGTGGGCGCCCGCGCCGGCGAGGGCCCTGGTGGTCTCCAGACCGAGTCCCGAGTAGCCGCCCGTCACGATCGCGAGCTTGCCCGAGAGGTCGATGTCCCGCAGGACGTCCCGTGCGGTGCTCCGGGCGCCGAACCCGGAGCCGATCCTGTGCTGTGCAGTGGTCATGGGTCGCACGCTACGAATTGGAGCGCACACCAAGTCAAGTGGACGCGCTCCACCCGGCCGTTCGCTTCCGCAAGCCGGACGATACGATCAAGCGCCCACGGAGACCGGGAGCATGACAATGCGCGGCCGGAAACGGGACGGGCGCGGGACACGGCGGGCGGGACGCGACGGGGACAGGGAGACACGGGGTGGCCGTGGAGAACGGGGCCGGAGCCGACGACGGCGACGAGGGGGCCAGGCCCACGAGACCTTCCGCGGACGAGGCCGAGCCGGCCGGGACCGACGGTCCCGAACAGGAGGGCTCCCGGTCACGGCGTGCGCGGCTGCGCGCACTCGCCTCGCACCGCCGGGGCCGCGCCCTGCTCGCCACGACGGCCGCCGCCGTCCTGATCGCCGCGGGCCTGACGACGACCTGGGCGACCGGCACCTGGCCGTTCCCCGGGAACGACCGCTACTGCTGGGGCGCCTGGCAGGAGAACAGCGGGCCCGACTTCCTCGCCGACGAGGCCGAGGAGTACGGGGAGCGTACGTCGGCCCAGTCCGCGCCGGCCCCCGGGCACCCCCGTGGCACCTGCACGGTCGCCGTTGGCGGCGACGGCGACGACACCGGCACCACGGTGAAGGTGACGTACGGCCCCGCCCCCGGGGACACCGCCAAGCGACTGGAGTGGATCGTCGACCACGTCGGCGGCGACGCCGTACCGGTCCCGGACGGTCTGCCCGGCATGGTCGCCGCCCGCAGCGGACTGCTGGTCCTGCCCGAGCGCTGCGACACCGCCGACGGCCGCCCCACCGCCGTCACCCTGGACGCGGAGACGGGCGGCGCCGGACTGGGCGGCGACCGCTCGGTGGCCGCGCTGCTCGTCGCCGCGGCCAACCACGGCATGGAGGCGGCCGGCTGCGCGGGTGAGCGGCCCCTGGAGGTCACCTCGCCCGTACTGACCCTGCCGGCGAGGGACGACACCTATCCGGACCGCGGATGCCGCATGCCCGGACTGGAGTTCGACGACAGCGTGTCCCGGCTGGTGGAGTCCCACGTCGGCACGGTGAGCGACGATCTGCAGTCCTGCGCCGTGCGGACGGGCAGCGACGACAGCCGGTTCTACGACATGCTGATGGTCGCCCGGCCCCGGCTCGCGGCGCTCCTGGACGGGACGACGGGCACGAAGCCCGCCGCGCGCGGCTGGCGCGGCACCGGGGTCTTCGGGGACGGCTACAAGGTCGTACGCGCCCAGTGCGGCAAGCGCCCCGCCACCTTCCTGATGCTGGGCACCACCGGCGAGGAGAGCAAGCGGTTCGCCGTGTTCACGGACGCGGTCACCCGGCGCCTGGGCTGCGCCCCGGTGGCACCGCACGGCGGTGAGCGGGTGTGAAGGGCGAACGGGAGGCGGGTCACGACGCGGACGGCGGCGAGGGCCGCGACGGTACTCCGGAGAAGGGCGGGAACGGGGACATGGGCGGGGCAGCGCGGGAGACGCCGGGCGGCCGGGACGCGGCGTACGTGCCGATCGGCGCGAAGCCGCCGAGGACCACGCCGCCGTGGTGGCACGGGAGGCGGCTGCTGCGGGGCCGGTGGCGCCCGGCGGTGGCCGCGGCCGTGGCCGGCGTCCTGCTCGGTGTGACCGGCACCGCCTGGCAGACCGGGAGCGGCCCCTTCGCGGCCGACGACCGCTGCTGGGGCGTCCTCGGCGCGGACGACCTCGCTCCGGTCTTCGAGCACCGCGAGGGTGACGTCGGTGTCCACGAACTGCCGCTGACACGGGACTCCCGGGGCATCGACGGCCCGGCCGGCACCTGCCGGGTGAGCACGCCCGGCTGGGCGGTCACCGCGCGGGTCCACCGTTTGGACGACACCTACGACGGCGGTGGCCGGTGGAGCCAGGAGTTCCTCTCCTCACGGCTCTCCCCGCTCGGCGGCGGGCTGCTCGGGATGGCCTCCGACACCCGGGCCTGGCTGGCCGTGCCGGACGGCTGCTTCGGCAGGCCCCATGATTTCGAGGGCCCGGTGGTGGCCGACATCTCCATGGGTTCGGCCGATCCGCGCATGGACGTGGACACGAAGGCGCGGGCGGTGCTGGCCCGCTCCGTGGTCCGGATCGTCAACGGGATGCTCGCCGACGAGGGCTGCGCCGGAACGATCGCCGACCCGTCCGGGCGGCTGCCCCGCCCCTCCCGTCCCCTCGACGAGAAGCCCGGCGCGCTGTGCGGCATCGAAGGGCTCCGCTACAGGAGCGAGGCGGAGGCGTTCCGGCACAGCCCGACGGTGACCGCGGGCGCGGGCCCCGTACGCACCTGCGAGCGGGGTGTGCTCAGCGACTTCGAGCTGCGCATGATGACGGTCACCGACCCGCGGATCGCCGAGATCTTCGCCGGACTGGCACTGCACGGCGGTGAACGGGTGCACGGTGCGCACGGATACGGCAGCCTCCGCGCGGACCTGGGCGTCTTCAAGGCGGAGTGCCAGACAGGAGGCGTGGTGTTCCTCGTCCGGTTCGACGGCAGGTACGCCGACGACGTACGCGGTCTGTTCGGCAGGTACGTGCGGGCGGAGAGCGAGCGGCTGGCCTGCGGGGACCAGAAGCTGTCGTTCTGACCGAAGGGGACGCGGCGGGAAGCCGGGCCCGGAGCGGCCCGGGACGGGGAAGGCCCCGACCGGGACGGGGGAATCACGGTCGGGACCTGTCTGTGGTGGGTGCGCACGGCGGTCGCCTCTCGGCGAGACGCTCCACAGGGCTTCAGCCGGACGATCGTCCCCGCGGGCAGGAGGTGAGGCCCGGGGACACTGTCCCGTCCGCACCCCTAGTTCGTTCAACGGAAAACTACCAGTGGGTGTTCCGGGGGACGGCCCCTCGCGGGGTGATGTGCGTCACGGCCGGGCGGGTGCGGCGGCACACCCGGCGGGAAGGTCACTTTCCGGCCAGCGGGCTGTCGTCCAGCGCCCCCAGCAGGTGAGCCGGGTCCTTGTAGACCGTGTCGGCCCCGGCCTCGGTCAGATCGGCCCGGGGAATCCCGCCGCACAGCACACCCACGCACGTCACGCCCGCCCGGGTGCCCGCGCGCATGTCCCACACGGTGTCCCCGACGAACACCGCGCGCTCCGCCGGGACGCCGGCCAGCTCCAGGGCGTGCTCGACGGGCTCGGGGGCCGGTTTTCCCTGCTCCACGTCGTCGGCGCTCGCCGTGGCCGTGATGGCGTCGTCCGCGTCGATCGCGCGGCGCAGCGCCGACAGCTCGTGCCCGCCCGCGGAGGTGGCGAGCACCACGGTCCAGCCGTCCCGGTGCAGCCGGCGCAGCAGCCGTCCGGCGTCCGGCAGGGCGGGCAGCCGGTCGAAGTACGTGCCGTAGAGGGCGGTGTGCGCCTTGCTGAGCGTGGCGGCCTCCTCGGGGTCCACGTCCTCGCCCAGGAGGTGGGTGACGAGGTCGTCGGAGCCCAGCCCCACCGCACGGTGGATGGCGTGCGTCGGCACCCGGCGTCCGGCCTGGCGGAACGCCTCCCACCAGGTCACCACGTGCAGATGGTTGGTGTCGACGAGAGTGCCGTCGACGTCGAAGACGGCTGCCCGGTCCATACGCTCTCCTTCTCGTGGGGCCGCCGCGCCGTCGCGGCGGGTCACCGGTCGCCGTACGGGTGCCCTCTCACGACGGGTCACCGGTGGCCGTACGGGTACCACGTCATCGGCCGGCCACGCGCGCCGGCCGGCGGCCCTCCCGGGTCCAGGCCAGCAGCTCGTCCGCGCTCCACGTGGTGATGACACGGTCGGCCGGCACCCCGCACTCCTCGGCCCGGGCGCAGCCGTGGATCTGCCAGTCGAGCTGCCCCGGGGCGTGCGCGTCGGTGTCCACCGAGAACAGCACACCCGCCTCGACGGCCCGGCGCAGCAGCCGCCGCGGCGGGTCGAGCCGCTCGGGGCGGCTGTTGATCTCCACGGCGGTACCGGACTCGGCGCATGCGGCGAAGACCTCGTCCGCGTCGAACTGCGACTCCGGGCGGCCGCGCCCGGTGACCAGCCGGCCCGTGCAGTGGCCGAGGACGTCCGCCCGTGGATCGCGTACGGCGGCGACCATCCGGCGGGTCATGGCCTTCGCGTCCATCCGCAGCTTGGAGTGCACGGACACGACGACGACGTCGAGCCGGTCGAGCAGCTCCGGTTCCTGGTCGAGCGAGCCGTCGTCGAGGATGTCGCACTCGATGCCGGTGAGCAGCCGGAACGGCGCCCACGTGCGGTTGAGGCGGGCGACGACGTCCAGTTGCTCGCGCAGCCGTTCGGGGGAGAGCCCGCGTGCCACGGTCAGCCGCGGTGAGTGGTCGGTGAGCACCGCCCACTCGTGCCCGAGCGCCGCCGCGGTCCTGCCCATCTCCTCGATCGGGCTGCCGCCGTCCGACCAGTCGGAGTGCAGATGGCAGTCGCCGCGCAGCAGGGCCCGCAGTCCTTCGCCCCCCTCCGCCAAGGGCGCCCCGGCCTCCTGTTCCAGGGTGCGCAGGTAGCCGGGCTCCGAGCCGTCCAGGGCCTCCCGCACCACCTGGGCGGTCTTCGGGCCGATGCCCTTGAGCGACTCCAGGGACCCGGCGGCCGCCCGCTCGGCGGCGGCTCCCTCCGGCAGTCCGGACAGCACGGCGGCGGCGGTCCGGAACGCGCGGACGCGATAGGTGGGCGCCTGGGCCCGCTCCAGCAGGAACGCGATCCGCTCCAGGGCCTCGACGGGGTCCATCGCCACCTCCCGGTTCCTGCCTCCAGCCTTGCCCAGGGGCGGCGTCCGCGCACGGCGGGGCCGGCGGTCCTCGCGCCACGTGGCGTACCGCCGGGCCGCTGACCGGCCGCAACCGCTCTACCCTCGAAGCATGACCGAAAGCGCGAGCCCTCGTGTCTCTGTCCCACGCATCATGGTGCTCGGGGTGCAGCCGGGCACGCCGCCGTTCCGCATCATGGAGATCGACGGCGAGATGGTCTGCGAGGCCAAGGGCATCACCGACGTCCTGCTGGTGGCCGCGGAGTACGGCATCACCGTCCACGACCTCGACGACCCGGACGTCGTCCGCTGGGTGGGCGGCGACAAGCTGACGTGGATGCCGCGCCGGGGACGGCGATGAGGGCGCGGGGCCCGGCCGCCGACACCCGGCGCGTCACCCGCGTCGTCGGTGTCCCGGCCGGGCCCCGCGCCGGCCTGCCCGTGCGGTCGCTCAGCCCACCGTCCACTTCTGGTTGGCCGCGCCCGAGCACGTCCAGATCTGCAGCCGTGTGCCGTTGGCCGAGTTGTTGTCCTTCACGTCCAGGCACTTGTTCGCCTGCGGGTTGACGATGTCGCGGGCCCCGGTGACGGTCCACTTCTGGGCGGCGGTGCCGTTGCAGTCGTAGAGCTGGACCAGGGCGCCGTCCGCCGTGCCGCCGCTGGTGACGTCGAGGCACTTGCCCAGGGCGCGCAGGGTGCCGTCGGAGCCCACCGTCCAGTTCTGGGCGGCGGTGCCGTTGCAGTCGTACAGCTGGACCGGGGTGCCGTTGGCGGAGTTGGCCCCGGCCACGTCGACGCACTTCCCGGCGAGCCCGGTGATCCGCCCGCCGGTGCCGCCGGAGTCGCCGCCCGTGGTCACCTTCACCTCGTCGACGATCAGCTGCTGCGGGAACGACGTCGAGCCGTCGGGGTCGCCGGGCCAGTAGCCGCCGACCGCGAGGTTGAGGATCAGGAAGAACGGCTTGTTGAACACCCAGGTCTTGCCGCCCAGGTCGGCGGGGGTGCGGCGCTGGTAGACGGTGCCGTCCACGGTCCAGGTGATGGAGTCAGGCGCCCAGTCCACCGCGAAGGTGTGGAAGGCGTCCGCGAAGGCCTGACCGCCGGGAAGGGTGTATCCGGCGCCTATACCGCCCGAACCGGAGTACCCGGGACCGTGGATCGTGCCGTGGACCGTCGACGGCTCGAAGCCGACGTTCTCCATCACGTCGATCTCGCCCGAGTTCGGCCAGCCGACCGATCCGATGTCGCTGCCCAGCATCCAGAAGGCGGGCCACATCCCCTGGCCGCGCGGGATCTTCATCCGCGCCTCGACGTGCCCGTACGTGCTGGTGAACTTGCCGGAGGTGTTGAGGCGGGCCGACGTGTACTCGCAACGCCCGTACCAGCACTGGTAGTCCGACGGGTTCTCGCGCCGGGCCGTGATCACCAGGTGGCCCTGGCCGTCCAGTGCCGCGTTCTTGTTGCCGGACGTGTAGTACTGCCGCTCGTGGTTGCTGACGTTGTCTCCGGTCTCGATCTGCCACTTGCCGGAGTCGACGGCCGAGCCGGCGGGGCCGTCGAAGGTGTCCGTGAACGTCGCGGCGGCGGCCGTCGAGGCGGAGTCGGGCGATTCGGGGCGTGCCTCGGCCGAGCCGACGGCGGCCGACGTCACGAGGACGGCGGACAGCGCGGCGAACAGGCATCTGCGGAGCAGGCGTGGGGAGTCCATGACTCTCCCTTCCGTGCGGCGCCGTGGGGACGGTGCGCCGACTGAGTGGGGGGCGGGGGACGTGCGTCGAGGGGATTCCGGGGTGCGTGGGATGCCGGGGACGCAGGCTTCGCCTCTTGATTTAAGAAGTGAACTAAGGGGGTGTCAAGACTCTGGTCCGGACCATCCGTTCAGAGGGAGCCCCCTGGGGCTCAGCCGAGGTCCCGGTCGCGCGGATGCGCCATGCGGCCCAGCCACCGGCCGAGCAGCAGATAACCCAGCAGGGCGCCCGCCGTGTTGAGGATGACGTCGTCGATGTCGAAGGCGCGTCCGGTGATGAGGGCTCCCTGGACCAGTTCCACCAGCAGCATCACCACCGCCGTCACGGCGGGTACCCGCACGACCCCCCGCAGCCGGGGGACCACCACCGGCAGCAGCACCCCGAAGGGCACGCCGAGCAGCAGGTTGCCGCCCACCTGCTTGAAGGCGTCGCGGAGTTCGGGCTGCGAGAGGTAGGCGTGCAGGGAGCGCCCCGGCCGCAGATTGCTGTGCGTCAGAGCCTCCGACGCCGGGGACGGCTCCAGGGTGATCCGGGCCAGCGCGGCCGCGAACGCCACCATCGCGGCGAAGGCCAGCAGCATGATCAGCAGCCGTACGGGCAGCGGGAGCGGACGCCGGCCGTGCGGGCCCGCCGCGCCCCGGCGGCGACCGGACTTCCCTCCGAGAGCGTGCGACTCCGTGTGGGGCATCCGGTCCTCCTGGCTTCAACTACCTTGTGTTTTCTGCCGGTTACCCCCGAAGGGGGACGGGATGCGCGATCCCCCGGCGCTCGCGGCGGGCGGCTTCGCGGCGGCGGACCCGGTTTCCGCCCGCGTTGCCGGGGCACTCCGGGCAGCGGACGGTCGCGCGCCGCCGCTCCGGGGAGCCGGGACGGTGCTTGGATGGCGAAACGGAAGATTCCGGACCGATCGATACGGGGCGGCGCGGACGGCGCGGGACGAGCCCGGGACGCCGCTGGACGGCGCGCGGCGTCGCCGGCCGCGCGCGGCGGACGGCCCGGCGGTGGCCTACGGCCGAAGACGGTGGAGGTGGCGGATGCGGCGGCGGACGGTGCTCGGCGGCGCACTCGAGGTGCTGGCCTGGTGGGCCGCTCTCACCCTGCTCTGGGTGATCCTCATCAGCGTGCCGGACGTCCTGGAGGCGGTGGTCGGCGCGGCCGCCGCCCTGCTCTGCGCACTCGTCGCCCGCGGCGCCCGCCGGGCGGTGGACGGCCGGTGAACGGATGGACCCTCGCGGCGGCCGCCGCGCTCACGGCGGGAGCCGGCGCCTGCGTGTGGGGCGTCGCCACCGGGCCGCTGCACCGCGGGCTGGTGGCGCAGAACCTGTCGACCTCGGTGGTCTGCCCCGGCCTGCTGCTGCTCGCCCAGGGCTGGTCCCGGCCGTCCTACGTCGACCTCGCCCTGGTCCTCGCCCTGCTCGGCCCCGTCGGCACCCTCGTCTTCGCCCGGCTGCTCTCCGAGGACCTGCGCGACGACCGGCCGCGCGCCCGGGGACTCACCCTCGGCGCCGCCGCCTTCGGCGCGGTGGTCGTCCTGGTGGTGTCCGCGGCCGCCGGACCCGGCCGGGCGATGGTGAAACTGCTGATCGTCGGCGTGCTCCTGGTCGGCGGGAACCTCGTCGCCTCACGGGCGCTGTCCGGCGGCCTCGAGGGAACGGAGGAGAACCATGGATGACGCCCTGGTCGTCGTCGCACTGCTGCTCGCCGCCGCCTCGGCGACCGCCGCCGTCGCCGTGCGCGACCCCGCGCGCCAGGCACTCGTACTGTCCCTCCTCGGCCTCGTCCTCGCCGTCCTGTTCACCGTCCTGCAGGCCCCGGACGTGGGCCTGTCGCAGCTCGCTGTGGGCTCGGCCGTCACCCCTCTGCTGATCCTCCTGTCGGTCCGCAAGGTCCGGCGCCGCGGCAAGGGGGAGACACGATGACCCGTCGCGCGCGGATGTGGGTCCTGGCCGCCGGCGGGGCCTGCCTCGCGGCGCTCCTCGTCGCCGCCTGCCTGGACCTGCCCGGCTTCGGCGGCGGCCGGCACCCCTACGGCGAACGGGCCGTGCACGCCTCCCTGGCCCGCCGGACCGCCAACGTCGTCTCCTCCGTCAACTTCGACCAGCGGGCCTTCGACACCCTCGGCGAGATGAGCATCCTCTTCGCCTCCGTCGTCGGCACCGTGGTGCTGCTGCGCCAGACCCGCGACGAGCACCGGGCCGCGCCCCGTCCCGCCCGCGTGGCGGCCCCCGTGCGGCGCTACGCGCTGCTGATCCTGCCCGTCGCCCTGCTCACCGGCCTCTACATCGTCGCCCACGGCCAGCTCAGCCCCGGCGGCGGCTTCCAGGGCGGCGTCGTCGCCGCGACCGCCCTCCACCTGCTCTACCTCGGCGCCGACTACCGCGCCCTGGAAAGGATGCGCCCCGTCGCCCTCTACGAGGCCGGCGACGCCCTCGGCACCGCCGCCTACCTCGTGACCGGCCTCGCCGCCCTGCTCGGCGGCGGCGCCTTCCTCGCCAACACCCTGCTCCCGTACGGGACGTTCAACACCCTGTCGTCGGGCGGCACCGTGCCCCTGCTGAACGCGGCCGTCGGCATGGAGGTGGCCTGCGCGGTCGTCGTCCTGCTCGCCCACTTCCTCGACCAGGCCGTCGAGATCGAGAAGGAGGGCGCCTCGTGAGCGTGTTCCCCTACCTGGTGGCCATGTGGGTCTTCCTGACCGGCTGCTACGGGCTCGCCACCAGCCGGAACCTGATCCACGCCGTGGGCTGCCTCGCGGTCTGCCAGTCCTCCACCTACATCCTGCTGCTCGCCGTGGGCTACCGGGACGGCGGCACCGCTCCGGTCTTCTCCGACGTGGAGCCCGGCTCGCGGCCGGTGGTGGACCCCGTCGTCCAGGCCCTCACCCTCACCGACATCGTCGTCGGCGCCACCGTCACCGCCCTCCTGCTCGCCCTCGTCACCCAGGTCGCCAAACGCCACGGCACCGTCGACCCGGACGAACTGCGGGAGCTGCGCGGCTGATGAACCACCTGCTGCCGCTGCTCGTCGCCGTACCGCTGCTCGGGGCCGCGCTCCTGGTCGCCCTCGGCCGCCTGCTGCCCCGCGTCCTCGCCGAGGCCCTGGGCTGCGCCGCCTCGGCGGCCACGGCGGCCCTCGCGATCGTCCTGCTGCTCGACTCCTCGCCGCCCATGGTCGAGTGGGCGGGCGGATGGATGCCCGTCTCCGGCGAGAGCGTCGGCATCGTCCTCGTCGGGGACGGGCCGGGACTCGGCATGGCCGCCCTCGCCTCGCTGCTCACGCTCGCTGCCCTCGCGTACTCCTGGCACTACTTCGAGGAGCCGCCGCGCGGCAGAGCCGGGGCGTTCCCGGCGCTGATGCCGCTCTTCCAGGGCGGCATGTGCGGATTCGCGATCGCCGGCGACCTCTTCAACGCCTTCGTCTTCTTCGAGCTGATGAGCGTCGTCGCCTACGCGCTGACCGGGCACCGGGTCGAGGAGGCCAGGGCCGTCCAGGGAGCGCTGACCTTCGGGGTCGTCAACTCCCTCGGCGCGTACGCCATGCTGCTGGGCATCGGGCTGCTGTACGCCCGCTCCGGCGAACTCGCCATGACACAGATCGGCCGGGGACTCGACGAGCACGGCGGACCCGACGCCCTCACCCTCGCCGCGTTCGTCCTCGTCCTCACCGGCCTGCTGGTGAAGTCCGCCGCCATGCCCTTCCACTTCTGGCTGCCGGACGCCCACGCGGTCGCGCCGACCCCGGTCTGCATGCTGCTGTCCGGCGTCATGGTCGAACTCGGCGCCTACGGCGTGTGGCGGGTGTACGGGGCCGTGTTCTCCGGTCCCGGCGGCGTCCCCGCCGCCGACGCGGAGCACGCCCTGCTGGTGATCGGCGCGCTGACGGCCGTCACCGGCGCGCTGATGTGCTGGTACCAGCGCCATGTGAAGCGGATGCTGGCCTGCTCGACGGTCGCCCACATGGGACTGTTCCTCGTCGGCATCGGCACGCTCACACCGGAGGGCGACGACGGCGTCGCCCTCTACATCCTCGGCCACGCCGGGGTGAAGGCCGCCCTTTTCGCCTGCGCGGGCATCCTCCTCGACCGGTACGGCTCCGTCGACGAGCACGCGCTGCACGGCCGCGCCCGCGAACTGCGCGGCGTCGCCGTGCTGTTCACCGTCGGCGGCCTCGGACTCGCCGGGCTGCCCCCGTTCGGCGCCGGGCTCGGCAAAGCCGTCACGGAGGAGGCGGCGGGAGCGGCGTTCAGCGTGCTGTTCGTCGCGGTGACCGCGGTGACCGCGGGCGCGGTGCTGCGGGTCGCCGCACGGGTCTTCCTCGGCCTCGGACCACCGCCCGAGGACCTGTCCTCGTACGAGACGACCGGCTCCGGCGAGGAACCCGAGACCCGGCACCGGCTGAGCCGTGTGCCGGACACGATGACCGCGGTGCCCGCGCTGCTGCTCGCCGCGTCGCTCGCGGTCGGCTCGGTGCCCGGATTCGCCGCCCGGGTCGGGCACGCCATGAGCGAGGCCGGTTCCGGCGGGGCGGTCGTCGCCCCGCCCCACTGGACACCGGCCGGCGTGCTGCTCGGACTCGCCTCGACGGCCCTGGCCCTGGGTCTCGCCGCGCTGGCTGTGACCCGGCCGGAGCTGCTGGGGGAGCGGGCCTGGACCGAGCCGCTGCGCCGGCTGCAGTCCGGGCACATCGGTGACTACGTGGCCTGGATGCTGGCGGGCGCGGCCCTGCTGGGGGTGCTCGCCCTCCCGGGGATCCTGACAGGGTGACGGCCCGGGGGGCCGCGCGGGTGTGCGGGGCGCGGCGGCGGGCGCGATCCGTCGGCCGGACGCGCGCGGCTCAGGTGCCGTAGGTGACCTTCACCTCCTCGAAGCCGAGCGAGTGCAGCAGTCCCTGGAGCATCCCGGTGGTGTTCTCCTCCGCGCGGTCGGCGAGTCGGCTGTCCTCGGCCGCGTCGCCGATGTGCCGGGCCGCGAGCCGCTGCACGGCCTGCTCGCTGTTCGGGTTGTCGGAGAAGACATCCCCGAGCCGGTCCAGGAGCCCGCGCTTCTTGGACACGGCGTACGAGCGGTCGGGGTCGAGGGCGGGCCGGCCCAGCCGGGCGTGCGGAAGACGCAGCGTGGCCGACGTACGGTCCTCGTTCACCTTCACGTCCTTCTCGCCGAGCCCGCCGAGGTCGACGTACGCGGCGACCGTGCCCGCGCCCACGTACAGCGTGCGGGTGCCGCGGATCGCGTCGGGCAGGTACTTGGCGTCCTTCTCCAGATCGACGACCACCTGGAAGTTGCCCGAGGCGGCGTCGTAACGGCTGATGTCCTGGATCGACTCGAGGAGGGCGGGCCCCGAACGGTCCCGGGTCTCCTCGCCGAACACGTCGCCGAGCCCCGGCAGGCCGATCAGCCGAAGACCGGCGAACAGCACCGCGAGCACCACGACCACCGAACCGACCGCCTTGGCCCAGCCGGGTGTGCGTCTGACGGACGTCGTCATGTCGACGGACCTCCTTCCTGGTCTCCGGATGCCCGCCGAACGCCGTGACAGGCCGCCCCGGTGGCAGACGGGGCGCAGACCGCGGGGCGACGCGGGTCCCACGGGGCGGAGGTCCGGGTGGGGGCAAAGGAGCGGGGGCCGTAGCATGAGCCGCGCATCCCGACTCGATCATGCGAGGAGCGTCCGTGCGTGACATCGCCGTGTTCAGCGGTAGTGCACATCCCGAACTGGCGGCCGAGGTCTGCGCGCATCTGGGCGTGCCCCTCAGCCCGACCCGCGTCAGCCGCTTCGCCAACGACTGCCTGGAGGTGCAGTTGCAGGCGAACTGCCGTGAGCGGGACGTCTTCCTCGTCCAGCCGCTGGTCACGCCCGTGCAGGAGAACCTCGTCGAGCTGCTGCTGATGTGCGACGCGGCGCGGGGGGCGTCCGCCGGCCGGGTGACGGTGGTCATGCCGCACTACTCGTACGCCCGCTCGGACAAGAAGGACGCGCCGCGCATCTCCATCGGCGGGCGGCTGATGGCGGACCTGATGGTGACGGCCGGGGCGAGCCGTGTGCTGGCGATGACGCTGCACTCCCCGCAGGTGCACGGCTTCTTCTCGGTGCCGGTCGACCATCTGCACGCCCTGCGGGAGCTCGCCGAGCACTTCCGCGGCTACGACCTGTCGCGCACGACGGTCGTCTCGCCGGACCTCGGCAACGCCAAGGAGGCCGCCGCGTTCGCCCGGATGCTAGGCGCCCGGGTCGCGGCCGGTGCCAAGCAGCGGTTCGCGGACGACCGGGTCAGCATCAGCTCGGTCATCGGGGACGTCGCCGGGCGGGACGTCATCGTGCTGGACGACGAGATCGCCAAGGGCAGCACGGTCATCGAACTCCTCGGGCGCCTGCGCGAACTGGGGCCGCGGTCCATCCGGGTCGCCTGCACCCACGGGCTGTTCGCGGCGGGCGCGCTGAAGCGGATCGGGGAGCAGCCCGACGTGCTGGAGATCGTCTGCACCAACACCGTGCCGATCCCGGCCGAGGAGCAGACGGAGAAGCTGCGGGTGCTCTCCATCGCGCCGGCGCTCGCGGAGGCGGTACGCCGCATCCACAACGGCGAGTCCGTCAGCGCCCTGTTCGACGCTCCGCAGGACTGACGTCTCCCGGACCGGCCGGGCCGGATGGGCAGTTCGTGCTCCGGGGGCGGCTCACACGGACCCGGAGGTCGTCTCGGGGCGGCACAGCGCCACGTCCAGCGAAGCCGACGGCGGCAGCAGTTCCGCGAGGCCGGTCACGCGCAGGACGCGCAGGGTCAGCGGGTGGACGCAGACGAGACGGATGCGGCCGCCGCGGGCGAGCACGCGGTTCCTCGCCCGGTGGAGCAGGCGCAGTCCCGAGCAGTCGAAGAACTCGACCGGCCGCAGGTCGATCACGACCCGCGGGTTCGGCAGCGCGGTCGCCGCGTCGAGCAGTGGGATGATCTCCACGGCCGCGGCGATGTCGATCTCACCGTGCAGTTCGAGCACGGTGTGGCCGCGATGCCGACGGACGCGCAGATGCCGGCTGACGGGTGCGTGTTCGTGCCGCACGACGACATCGCCTCCAACCGGCTGCTGACCCGCCCGGAAGCGGGTGGCCGTCACCGGGGTGCCGGTGCTCGCAGAACCGTTCCTTGCTCTGCAAGCTACCCCTGATGCAGTGAATTTCAGCATGGTCGGTTGACATATGTCGGTGAATTAAGGGTGCGGCGCTGGCGGGTGGCCCCGGACGTCCGCGCGGGCGTGGCACCCGTCGGCGCCCCCGCGGGCACCTTCCCGTGGCGGCCGGTGGCTCGGCGGCCGGCGGCTCAGCGGCTGGTGTGCAGCGCGACGAGCAACTGCCAGACCTGGTGGGCGATCTCCTCCGGGCCCGCGTCGACGAGGCCGTGCAGCCAGTCACCGAGGACACCCGCGAACGTGGCGGCGACGGCCGAGGCGACGAGAGGGGCGTCCGCGGCGCCCGCGAGCTCGCGCTCGGCGAGACTGCGGGCCCGCAGGTCCCGGTGGAGCACGCGGCCGAGCGGGCCGCCTCCGCCCGGGGTCAGCAGGGCGCGGTGGAGGGCGGCGTGCGGGGCCAGCCCGGCGAAGAACGCGAGGAGAGCGGGCGGCGCGGACACCGGATCCGGGCGGCCGCGCCAGGCGTGCAGCGCGTCCACGGCCTCACGCACGATGTCCGCGCAGGCGTCGACGGCCAGCGCTTCCAGATCCGCGTAGTGCACGTAGAAGGTGGCCCTGCCCACCCCCGCCCGGCGCACCAGGGCGGCGACGCCCACCTCCTCCAGCGGACGCTGTGCGCACTCCTCCAGCAGCGCGCGGCGCAGCCGGGCCCGGGTGCGGGCGGCCCGGGGGTCCTCGGCGGTCATCCCGCGACGAGGACGGCGGCCAGGGCGAGGGCGCCCGGCAGAGCCTGGGCGAAGAGGATGCGCCGGTTGGCGGTCAGTGACCCGTACACCCCGGCGACCACGACGCACACCAGGAAGAAGACCCGGACCCGGAAGCCGGTCGGATCGGCGGCGATCAGCCCCCAGGTGAGACCGGCGGCCAGAAACCCGTTGTAGAGACCCTGGTTGGCCGCGAGCGGAGCCGTCTCCCGGGCCATCTCCGGACCGAGCCCGTGCAGCCTGCGCCCCGGCTCCTTCTGCCACAGGAACATCTCCAGCACCAGGATGTACACGTGCAGTGCGGCCACCAGGCCCACCAGCACGTCCGCGACGATCCCCATCCCACAGCCTCCCCGGCGTACGCCCAGGTCGAATTCCTGGACAGGTGTCCACCGTAGCAGGACACCTGTCCAGGAAGACACCTGTCCAGGAAACCGGGAAAGACCCGTCGGGCGGACCGGGACGGGCATGGGGGGAGGGGCGTCGCGGGGTCACCCGGCGGGGACGGGGTATGCGGGTGGGTGTGGCAGCGGGCGGTCCACCGCTCCGCGCCCGCGATCCGTACGGAGGAAGCATGGCGCTGGTATTGGCGGGCGTGGTGGTGCTGGACTGCGCCGAGCCCGAGAAACTGGCCGCGTTCTACAAGGAGTTGCTGGACGCCGAGGAGACGGAGGCGACCGCGAACCGGGTCGAGATCCGGGGCGCCGACGGACTGCGCGTCGCCTTTCGCAGGGACGTGATGGCGACACCGCCGAGCTGGCCGCGCCCGGAGAACTCGCTCCAGGCCCACCTGGACTTCTACGTGGACGACCTCGACGAGGCGGAGCGCCGGGTCGTCGGACTCGGCGGGCGGCCCCTCGACACCAAGGACGCGTCGGGCCCCTTCGAGGAGCGCGGGTACGCGGACCCCGCCGGACACTCCTTCACCCTGCGCCGCGAGCCGAGCACGGCGCCCAAGCAGGGCTGACGGCCTCGGACCCGTGCGCGGGGAAGATGCGCCCGGCACGCCCGCCCGGGAGGCGGGCCGCCGGGCGCGGTTCAGTCCCGGCCGCCGTCCTCCGGTACGGGCCAGACACCCGTGGACCGTTCGATGGCCTTGGCGCCGGTGCGGTCCACCGCGCTGCGCACGACGGCGAACAGGGCACCCTGCAGCGCGGCGGCCAGCAGCACCTCGCCCCACCCGCGGTCCCGGTCCAGGGCGTCCGGTGCGTCGTCCTCGTGGCGGATGGCCTTCCACGTCGCCTGGAACGCCATCCCCGCGAGGGATCCGCCGACCCAGCCGAGTACGAAGCCGACCGGCTTGTAGGCGAGGGGGAGCTTCTTCTTCTTGGGCACCTCGGTCTCCTTCCGTGTCCGTGCCGGGCACGTCCTCACCGGCACCTCATCTGGCGGGTGTCCTGTTCGACGGTGAATACGCGCTCGGGCTCAGGGGCGCCCCCGGGCCGGGATCTCCTCGTCCGCGCGCACCGGGCCGGGCGGTGTCCCGTCGCCGAAAGGCCTGCCGCCCAGTTCGGCGCGGTGGTGCGGGGCGAGCCAGCCGGACAGACGGGGCCCGACCGGGACGATGCCGGTCGGGTTGATGCCCGTGTGGACCGTGTAGTAGTGCCGCTTGATGTGGTCGAAGTCGACCGTGTCCCCGAAGCCAGGCGTCTGGTACAGATCGCGGACGTACCCCCACAGCACCGGGTCCTCCGCCAGCTTCCAGAGGTTGCACTTGAAGTGCCCGTGGTAGACCGCGTCGAACCTGACCAGCGTGGTGAACAGCCGGATGTCCGCCTCGGTGATCGTGTCGCCGACCAGGTAGCGCTGTCCGGCGAGCCGCCCGGACAGCAGCTCCAGCCGCCGGAAGACGCCCGTGCACGCCTCCTCGTACTCCTTCTGCCCCGCGGCGAACCCTGCCCGGTAGACACCGTTGTTCACGTCCTCGTAGACGCCCTCCATGACCTCGTCGATCTCGTCGCGCAGCGCCTCGGGGTACAGGTCGGGCGCCCCGTCCCGGTGCAGGGCGGTCCACTCCGTGGCGAGGTCCAGCGTGATCCGCTGGTAGTCGTTGGTGACCAGCCTGCCGCTGGGCACGTCCACGACCGCGGGCACGCTGACCCCGCCGGGATAGCCGGTCTCCCGCGCGTCGTAGGCCTCGCTGAGGAAGCGGATGCCGAGCACCGGGTCGCGGCCGTCCGGATCGAGCGTGAACCGCCAGCTGCGGTCGTCCTGGACCGGGTCCGTGACCGCCAGGGACAGGGCGTCCTCCAGCCCCAGCAGCCGCCGCGAGACCAGCGCGCGGCTCGCCCAGGGGCAGGCGCGGCTGACGACGAGCCGGTAGCGGCCCGCCTCCACCGGCCAGCCGTCCCGGCCGTCCGCCGTGACGCGGTCCGCGAAGTGGCTCCTGGACCGCTTGAACGGCTTCCTCCCGTACGAGCTGTTGCCCTCTTCCTCGCTCTTCGTGTCACTCATGCGCCCGTTCCTTCCGGCATGTCGGGAAAGCAGTGTCTGGTGAGCGTTCCCCGTTTTCCGCCGGCGCAGCGGACCACCCGGGCCACAGCCCCCGCCGGATCTGCCCCGTCTCCCGCGAACCTCCGTGTGAGGCGCACCGGCGCGGGAATTCGGCGGGAGTGAGCCGGAAATCATCGAAACAGCCGAACGGACCGGGCGAGGCCGACGGGGCGGACCGCAGAACGCGGGTCACCGTCCTGGTCGCGCTGGGCGCCAACCTCGTCATCGCCGCGGCCAAGGCCGTGGGCGGTGTCTTCGCGGGATCACCCGCCCTGCTCTCGGAGGCCGCGCACTCGGTCGCCGACAGCCTGAACGAGGTCTTCCTCCTCGCCGCGCTGCGCCGCAGCCGCCGCCCCGCCGACAAACGTCATCCCTTCGGCTACGGGAAGGAGCGCTTCTTCTGGTCGCTGCTGGCCGCCGTCGGCATCTTCGTCATGGGCGGCTGCTTCTCGTTCTTCCAGGGGTTCGAGGCGCTGCGGAGCGACACCCAGGAGTCCTTCGAGGGCTACATCGCGGGCTTCGTGGTCCTCGGGATCGCGCTGCTCGCCGAGGGAGCCTCCCTGCTGCGTGCACTGCACCAGGTGCGCAAACAGGGCGGCGCGCAGGGGCTGCGCGACCCCGCCCTGCGCACCGTCGTCGCCGAGGACGGCACCGCGGTGCTCGGCGTGACGCTCGCGATCGCCGGGATGGGCCTGCACATGGCCACCGGACAGGTCGTCTGGGAGGCGTCGGCCTCGCTCGCCATCGGCGCGCTGCTGGTCTGCGTGGCGTTCTGGCTGGGGCGCGACGCGCGCGACCAGCTGATCGGTCAGGCGGCCGACGCCGAGGCGAGCCGGAAGATCCGCGCCCTGCTGAACGCGCAGCCCGAGATCGACAGCGTCGAGTCGCTGCTGACGATGCAGCTGGGCCTGGACTCGACCCTGGTGGCGGCCCGGATCGACCTCGCCCCCGGCATGGACAGCGAGGAGGTCGAGGAGATCGCCGTCCGCATCAAGCGGTCGCTGGCCCACGAGGTCCCGGAGGCCGACCAGATCTTCTTGGACGTGACCGACGCGGCGACGGCGCGCAGGGCCGCGCGCGACGGGGCGGCCGACGGCCGGACGGACGAAAGCCCCGCCGCGACGGGGGAGCGCGGCGGGGCCTGACCTTCGGGTGCCCGCCGTGCGCGGGACCATGCGCACGGGCGGGCGACGTCGCGGTCAGTTCCCGGAGACCGGCTCCAGTACGAAGACGGGAATCTCCCGGTCGGTCTTCTTCTGGTAGTCGGCGTACGCCGGGAACGCCGCGACCGCCCGCTCCCACCAGCGCGCCTTCTCCTCGCCCGTGACCTCGCGGGCCCGCATGTCACGGCGGACGGGGCCGTCCTGCAGCTCCACCACCGGGTGCGCCTTGATGTTGTGGTACCAGACCGGGTGCCGGGGCGCGCCGCCGAGCGAGGCCACCGCGGCGTAGTGGCCGTCGTGCTCGACGCGCATCACCGGGGACTTGCGGATCCTGCCGCTCCTGGCGCCCAGGGAGGTGAGGACGACGACGGGCAGCCCCGTGTCCCGCAGCGTCGTCCCCTCCGTGCCGCCCGAGCTCTCGTACAGCTCGACCTGTTCCCGCACCCACTGCGTCGGGCTGGGTTCGTACTCGCCCTCAAGAGGCATGACATCCGTCCCATCGTCGCCGTCGACTCGCTGTCCCACGTGCCCCCGCGGCGCCCCCTCCCGCGGCGGCGGGAGGACACCCACGCCACCAATGAACACCGGCGTCCCGGGGTTTCATCCACGCCGCGCCGCCCACGGTGCCGCCCGGCGGCCGATCGCATGACCTCACGGGTAATCGCCCTTCGCGGACGTCCTCGCGAGGATGGCGGGACGCACGAGCGAGGAGCCGTCCCATGACCCACACCACCCGAGACGTCGTCCGGGAACTGCTGCGCCGGATCGCCGCCGGCGACCCCGTCCGGACCGCCGAGCTGTACGCCGGGCACGTCGACTGGAAGCTGAACTGGCCCGAGGACGAGCACGGCCGGGCCGCCACTACGTGGATCCGGCACCGGTCCACGCGGGCCGACGTCGCCGGCCACTACCGCGAACTCGTCGCCCACCATGTGGCCGGGGAGGCGGCCACGGCCATCGAGCGGATCCTCGTCGACGGCACGGAGGCGGTCGTCCTCGGCGAGATCCGCCAGACCGCGCGGGCCACCGGACGGGCCTACCGCGCCCGGTTCGCCCTCCACCTCACCGTCGAGGACGGCCTGATCGTCCGGCACCACGTGTACGAGGACAGCCTTGCCGTGGCCGCCGCCTTCGGCACCGAGCCCGTCACGGCCGCGCGGGCCCGGTGAGCACGGCGGGGTCGACGGCCCCGGCCAGCGCGGCCATGCCCGCGTCGTTCGGGTGCAGGCCGTCGCCGCTGTCGTACGCGGGGCGCAGGGACCCGGGGACGCCGGGATCCGCGGTCGCGGCCGCGAAGTCGACGACACCGTCGAAGCCGTCGCCGCCGAGGATCCAGTCGTTGACGGCGAGGCGGACGGTGTCCTGCCCGGCGGTGAGGTTGCGGCTGGGCAGCAGGGTGCCGCCGACGATGCGGACGCCTCCCGCGCGCGCCATGTCGGTCAGACAGCGGTAGCCGTCGATGAGGTCCCCGGCGGTCAGGCCGGACCCGTCGGCGCCGACCCCGGTGAGGATGTCGTTGATCCCGGCCAGCACGACGACCGTGCGGACACCGGCATGGCCCAGGACGTCGTGCCCGAAGCGGTGCACGCAGGCGACCGCCGTCGAGTCGCTCAGCAGCCGGTTGCCGGCGACCCCCGCGTTGACCACGGCCGTCCGGTGGGACGCCAGGCGCCGCGCGAGGAGATCCGGCCAGCGCCGGTTCGTGTCCGGGGTCGTGTTCGCGCCGTCCGTGATCGAGTCGCCGAAGGCGACGACGGTGCCGTCGGCGTCGGACGCCTCGACCGTCAGCCCCGACAGGAAGTACCAGGACGACTCCGCGCCCGTGAACCCGGCCAGGCCCTCCCGGGCGGTGAGGTCGCCGGAGCCCGGCGGCGACACCCAGCACGTCCGCAACGCCTCCCGGTGGTGGGTGGACGGCCCCGTCTCCTCCGGCAGATGGACGCTGACCAGCAGCGCCTGCCCCCGCACGACGTCGACCGGCAGGACGTCGCTGTACACCTCCTGTCCGCGGCCGAGCACCGTCTTCGGGGCGTGGCCGAAGGTGACCGGCCGGAATGGGCCCGACGGCCCGGCGACACCGACGGCTCCCACGGTCAGTTCACCGGGTCCGTGCAGGTTGGAAACCCTGAGCCGGGCCCCGGGGCCGCTCGCGGTGGGGTGGATCACCATGCGTACGGTCTGGTCGGCGAAGGACCGCCCGAACGGCACCATGCTGGGCCCCCAGGCGGAAACGGTCTGCGTCGAGCTGCTCACGGCGTCCTCCATCGGACCCGAGCGTATCCGCTGTCCGTGAGAGGGCGGGCCGCGCCCGGGCGGGGTGGTTCGGCCAAGTCGGGTGCCCCCGCGATCTGGCCGAACTTCGCGTCGCCCTGTAGGTGTAGCCAGCATCTAATGAAGATCGACACGAGGGACCGCACCTTCGCCTGCGAGGTCATCCATGACAGAACCCGCCGTCACCGAGCCCGCCGTCACCGAACCCGCCGTCATCGGGCCCGCCGTCATCGACCACACCGTCACCGCTCAGGCCGCCGCCGGGCCCGCCGTCGCCGCTTCCGCCGGCACCCGGGACTCCGTCACCGCGAGCGCCGCCGCCGCACCCGTCCGCACGGAGCCGGTCGCCTTCCCCCAGGACCGGACGTGTCCCTACCATCCGCCCACCGGCTACGACGCGTTGCGCCGGGCGCGGCCGCTCTCGCGGGCGTCGCTCTACGACGGGCGTGAGGTGTGGGTGGTCACCGGGCACGCGGCGGCCCGTCAACTCCTCGCCGATCCACGGCTGTCGTCCGACCGCACCGGCCCCGCGTTCCCGGCGCCCACCGCGCGGTTCGCCGACAGCCGCAAGCGGCGGGTCGCCCTGCTCGGGGTGGACGACCCCGAGCATCACGCCCAACGCCGCGGGCTGGTACCGGCGTTCACCCTGAAGCGGGTCGCCGCGCTGCGGCCGCGCATCCAGGAGACGGTCGACCGGCTCATCGACGCGATGGAGGCGAAGGGGACGGAGGCCGAACTCGTCGGCGACTTCGCGCTGCCCGTCCCCTCGATGGTGATCTGCTCCCTGCTCGGCGTGCCCTACGCCGACCACGACTTCTTCGAGGAACAGTCCCGCAGACTGCTGCGCGGGCCGGCCTCGGCCGACACGCAGGACGCGCGGGACCGGCTCGACGCCTACCTCGGCTCGCTGATCGACCGCAAGCGCGCCGACCCGGGCGACGGGATCCTCGACGACCTGGTCCGCGACGGCCTGGAGTCGGGCACCCTCGACCGGGCGGAACTGACGTCCCTCGCCACGATCCTCCTGGTCGCGGGACACGAGACCACGGCGAACATGATCTCGCTGGGCACGTTCACGCTGCTCGCGCACCCGGGACGGCTCGACGAACTGAGGGCCGAGCCGGAGCTGATGCCCGCCGCCGTGGAGGAACTGCTGCGTTTCCTGTCCATCGCCGACGGCCTGCTGCGCGTCGCCACCGAGGACATCGAGACAGCCGGGGTGACCATCAGGGCGGGCGAGGGGGTCGTCTTCTCGACGTCGGTCATCAACCGGGACGAGGACGCCTACGCGCGGCCCGACGCCCTCGACTGGCGGCGCCCGGCCCGTCACCACGTCGCCTTCGGCTTCGGCGTCCACCAGTGCCTCGGACAGAACCTGGCCAGGGCCGAGATCGAGATCGCCCTGCGGTCCCTGTTCGGACGGCTGCCCGCACTGCGTCTCGCGCGGCCGGCGGACGAGATCCCCTTCAAACCGGGGGACACCCTTCAGGGGATGCTCGAACTCCCCGTGACCTGGCGGGAGCGGACGCGATGAGCCCCGGCGTCTCCATCGACAAGGACGTCTGCATCGGCGCCGGGCAGTGCGCGCTCACCGCGCCCGGCGTCTTCACGCAGGACGACGACGGCTTCAGCGAACTGCTGCCGGGCGGCGGGCGGGCCGGTGACCCGATGCTGCGGGAGGCGGCGCGGGCCTGTCCGGTCGCGGCCATCACCGTGTCCGGCTCCTGAGCGCACCGTCCTCGCCGTCGTGGCCGTCCTCGCCGTCGCCGTCCCGCCGTGGGCCGCCGCCGTCGGGGAGGCCGCGTCACGGCCCGCACGCCGGGCTGCGTAGGGTCGGGGCCCGTGACCGGACAACAACGCGACAAGCCGTTCCTGTACGTCGTCGTCTGCGCGGCGGGCGTCGCCCAGGACGTCGGCCGGCTCCTCACCGCCGCGCACGAGCGGAACTGGGAGACCGGCGTCATCGCCACCCCGCAGGGCCTCGGCTTCATCGACGTGGCGGCCGTCGAGGAGCGGACCGGCCACCCGGTCCGCTCCGCCTGGCGCCTGCCGGGCGACCCGCGCCCCTTCCCGGCACCGGACGCCGTCGTCGTCGCTCCCGCCACCTTCAACACGGTGAACAAATGGGCGGCCGGTACGGCGGACACCCTCGCGCTGGGCACGCTCTGCGAGGCGTACGGCCTGGGCGTGCCCCTCGCCGTACTGCCCTGTGTGAACGACGCCCTCGCCGCGCACCCCGCCTACCGGGAGAGCGTCGAACGCCTGACCGGCATGGGCGTGCGCTTCGTGGACCGCCGGCCGGAACTCGACTGGGAGGCGGTGCTGGACCTGGTCGCGCCCGGGGTGGGCGGGTGAGGGACCGGCGCCCGCGTCCGGGTCAGCCCGTCTCGCGGACGTAGCCCTCGTCGCCGGGCCGGGAGACCCGCACGTCCCGGCGGACGACGCTCAGCCGGTCCCCGTACCCCGCGAGCGCCTTGCGCAGCCCGTCGTCGGTGTACTCGACGTCCACCACGCGGTCGTCGAAGGCCTTCGCGTACACCCCGCACTCGTCGTAGGCTCCGCACTCCTCCGTGACCGCGAAGTCGAGACCGGTGCGGGAGCGGGCGCCGGCGAGTTCCGCGGTGTTCTTCTGCCCGATCGCCAGGTGCCGGGAGTGGGCGCGCGCCGAGAGCAGGCTGATGAACGCCGTGGCGTCGTCCGGGCCCAGCAGGTGCTTCGACCGGGTGTAGCTGTCGTAGTTGTCCGGCTCGACGGCGTCGAAGCCCTGGTCGGCGCAGCCGTCGATCCACTCGCCGACCCGGGCGGCGATCCGCTCGCGTTTGGCGGGGGTGCCGATGTCGAGCAGGGCCTCGTTCCAGTCGGTGTCGACGACGGCCTCGCCGTCCGCGTCGCGCAGCAGCAGGTCGGCGGGCCATTCGCCCCGCTCCCCGGGCTGCGCCTGGAAGGCGTTGACGTAGCAGATGTTGTACAGGCCCCGGGCGGGGGAGTCCTTCCGGTCGCGGCTGACGACGCGGACTCCCCGCGGGGGCGGGTAGGCGCCGCCGATCTGGTAGTCGAAGCCGGCGTTGCGCGGGGGAAGCCGGACCGCGGCGGGCTTCCCGTCGTGCGTGCGCTGCGGCCGGGGCGCCGGGTCGCCGGTGCCGCAGCCCGCGATCACCACGAGGGCGAGCAGCGGGGCGGCCGTTCTCACGACACGGGCGGCTGAGGTGGCGGGCATGTCCGTTCCGTCGCTCGCGGGTGCGGCCCCGCCTCGGACGCTCACGCGGTCCTGGCGACGGTGACCGGACTGGGACGCGGATCGGTCCGTACCGGCTGGGCGCACCTCTGCGTGCCGGGCGGACGCCTCGGCACACCAAGATCCAAGCCGCTGGGACCCGCCCGCGTCAAGACCGGCCGTCCGCCCCCGTCCGCCGACAGGCGGCGGCACCCGGGGACGAGGAGGAGCGCGGCACGGCGGGGGGCGGATGATCCCTTCGGGGTGGCGGGCCCGGTGTGAGCGCACGTACGCGTCCTGCGCGGGGGTCCGTGCTCAGCCGGGCGGCGGAGGCGGGTCGTGCGGCGGGTGCGGGGGACCGGGAGGACGCGGGGGCGGGGGAGGGAGGGTCTTGACGTCCGGGGCCGGTTCGGGCCAGACGAGCAGGACGGGGCAGGGGGCGTGGTCGACGACGAACCGTCCGGCGGGGCCCAGGCTGTGGGGGCCGAGGCGGGCACGGTCGCCGTCGCGGGCCAGCACCAGCAGATCGGCGCCGTCGGCGGCGGCGACGACCTCCCGCTCGGCGTGCCCGGTGCGCTCCAGCCGGGTGCAGGGGCCGGCCAGCCGCTCGGCGGCCGCGTCGAGCAGGAGCGCCGCCGAGGACGTGCCCAGCTCCTCCAGGCGGTCGCCTGGGTCGCGCTCGGGGTGTCCGCGGCCGAGCAGTCCGGCGAAGGCGCCGTGCGCCAGGCCCGGCACACCGGGCTCGCTGACGTGCAGCAGGACCACGTCGCTCGCCGGCGGCGCGTGGGTGCGTACGGCCTCCACACAGGCCGGCCAGGTCCCCTCGACGAGCCAGGCGATCACACGCATGGGCATCAGCCTCCGATGACGCGCAGCGCGAGCCAGAGTGCCAGGACGGCCGGGACCAGCGCCGCCGGGACGGCGATCACACCGAGCCGGGTGAACTCCCGGAGGTCCACGTCGTGCTCGTGCTGGTGCACGATACGCCGCCACAGCAGGGTGGCCAGGGAGCCCGCGTAGGTGAGGTTCGGCCCGATGTTCACGCCGAGCAGCACCGCGAGGACGGCACCGGACCCCGACGCGGCGGCCGGCGGCAGCAGTACCAGGACCGCGGGCAGGTTGTTGATCAGGTTCGCCAGCACGGCGGCGAGCGCGGCGATGCCGAGCAGCGCGGCCGGGCCGCTCCCGTCCGGCAGGATCCGGCCGAGGGCGCCGGCGAGTCCGTGGTCGACCACGGCCCGTACGACGATGCCGAGGGCCAGCACGAACGCGAGGAACGACGGCCCGGCGGCGCGCACCACCGTGAGCGGGGTGGCGCGCCCCCGGACCAGCGCCCGGGCCGCCAGGACCAGTGCCCCGGCCAGCGCCGACCACGCCGGGTCGAAGCCGGCCGCCGAGGAGACGACGAACCCGGCGAGCGTGCAGACGACCGTGACCAGCGCGAACACCGGCAGCTTCGGCGGCTCGCCGTCGGCGGGCGACGGGGCGGCCGCCGCCAGGTCGCGGGCGAAGAACCGGCGGAACACCAGGTACTCGGCGCCGATCGCCACCAGCCAGGGCAGCGCCATCAGCGCGGCGAAACGGGTGAAACTCAGGCCGCAGGCGCCGAAGGCGAGCAGATTGGTGAGATTGGAGACCGGCAGCAGCAGCGACGCCGTGTTCGAGAGGTGGGTGCACGCGTACACGTGCGGTTTGGGACGCGCTCCCATCCGGGCGGCGGTGGCGAAGACGACCGGAGTGAGCAGCACGATCGTCGCGTCCAGGCTGAGCACGGCCGTGATCGCGGAGGCGAGGGCGAAGACCGCGGCGAGCAGTCGCCCCGGGCTTCCGGCGGCCCGGCGGGCCGTCCAGGCCCCGCAGGCCTGGAAGAGCCCCTCGTCGTCGCAGAAGCGGGCGAGCACCAGGACCGCCGCGAGAAAGCCGATCACCGGGCCCAGCCGTCCGGCCTCCTCCCGCACGTGGTCCCAGGAGATGAGGCCGGTGCCGACGGCCAGGCCGGCGGCCGGTACGGCGACCACCGCCTCGGGCCAGCCGAACGGGCGGACGACCGCGCAGACCAGGACCGCGACGAGCAGGACGACGGAGAGCGCCTCGGAGATCGGGGTGTTCAGGGTGCGGCCCTCCGGGACACGGGTCGTGGTGCCCGCTCATCAAATCACCCGGGACCGGGCCGTCACTCCTCCAGCAGCGCCAGCTCGGCCCAGATCGTCTTGCCCTCGGGGGTGTGGCGGCTGCCCCAGCGCTGGGTGAGCTGGGCGACGAGGAGGAGCCCGCGGCCGCCCTCGTCGAAGGTCTTGGCGCGCCGCAGATGGGGTGCGGTGGAGCTGGTGTCGGAGACCTCGCAGATCAGGATGGTGTCGTCGTGGATGAGCCGCAGTCGGATGGGCTGTTCGCCGTACCGGATGGCGTTGGTGACCAGCTCGCTGACGACCAGTTCGGCGGTGAACGTCGCCTCGCTCATGTTCCAGGTGTCCAGCTGGTCGACGACCTGCTTGCGGATCGGGGCGACGAGCGAGGGGTCGGCGGGGATGTCCCAGGTCGCGACCTGGGAGGCCGGCAGCCCGCGGGTGCGGGCGACGAGCAGCGCCACGTCGTCCGGTACGCCCGCGGGGGGAAGCAGCGACCGCAGGATCTCCTGGCAGGTGCCCTCAAGGGACGGGGAGGGCTGGGCCAGGGCGCGGCACAGCAGCTCGTGGCCCGCCTCCGTGTCCCGGTCGCGGCCTTCGATCAGGCCGTCCGTGTAGAGGGCGAGGACCGTGCCCTCGCGCAGCTCCAGCTCGATCGACTCGAAGGGCAGTCCGCCCAGGCCCAGCGGTGGCCCGGCCGGGAGGTCGATCTGCCGCGCCGGGCCGCCGGGCGGGAGCATCACGGGCGGCGGATGCCCGGCCCGGGCGAGGGTGCAGCGGCGCGACACCGGGTCGTACACCGCGTACAGACAGGTCGCGCCGACCTCGCCGGTGGTGCCCTCGCCGCCGGACTCCGTGGACAGCCTCAGCACGAGGTCGTCCAGGTGGGTGAGCAGTTCGTCGGGCGGCAGGTCGATGTCGGCGAGGGTGCGCACGGCCGTCCGCAGCCGGCCCATGGTCGCGGAGGCCTGCACGCCGTGGCCGACGACGTCCCCGACGACCATGGCGACCCGCATCCCGGACAGCGGGATCACGTCGAACCAGTCGCCGCCCACCCCGGCGCGCGCCGCCGGGAGATAGCGCGAGGCGGCCTCCACCGCGGCCGTGCGCGGCAGCGACCGGGGCAGCAGGCTGCGCTGCAGGGCGAGGGCGGTCTCGCGCTCGCGGGAGAACCGGCGGGCGTTGTCGATGCACACCGCCGCGCGGGCCGTCACCTCGTTGGCCAGCAGGATGTCGTCGGGCGTGAACGGCTCGGTCCGCCGGTACCGGGTGAGGACGGCCACGCCGAGCGTGGTGCCTCGGGCCCTGATCGGCACGGACATCGTGGAGTGGAGGCGGAACTCCGGGATCAGCCGGGCGCGCGCCGGGTCCCAGCCGAGCCAGTCGCCGAGCGTGCTGGAGGGGTCGGGCACGACCGTCGTCCGGCCGGCCACCAGGGAGTCCGCCTGCGGTGAGGAGAGGGGGTAGACGTCCACCTCGCCGAGTTCCAGGACGGCCTCGGGGCAGCCGGGGGTGACCGACTGGTGGGCGACGCGGCGCAGGGTGACCGGGGCGGTCGGCCGCTCGGGGGAGGGTTCGCCCTCGGGCCCCAGGGCGTCCAGCAGATCGATGCTGGCGAAGTCGGCGAGCACGGGGACGCAGATGTCCGCCAGCTCCTGGGCGGTGCGGGCCACGTCGAGGGTGGTGCCGATCCGGACGCTCGCCTCGTTGACCAGCTGCAGCCGCTCGCGCGCCCGGTACTGCTCGGAGAAGTCGTGGGCCGCGACGCACAGTCCGCGTACCCGCCCCGAGGGATCGGTGAGCGGTGCGATCCGCAGCAGCCAGGCGTGCGCGTGATCCTCGCCCCCGGCCCGCTGGAACGTCTCCACGGCGCTCCCGCGTCCGGTGACGAGCGCGTCGCGCAGGTGCTGCTCGAACTGCTCGCTCTCCGGCCTGCCGCCGATCTCGCAGGCCAGCAGACCGCGGATGTGTTCCTCCGGGAGGCCGATCACCTCGGCCATCGCGTCGTTGAGCCCGTGCAGCCGCAGCCGCTCGTCGTAGACGGCCATGGCGCAGGGGGACTGCGCCAGCACGGCGGCCGTCAGCGGGTCGTCCGGCCCCCACCGCCCGGACGGCTCCCGGTCGCCTGTCAGCGGGGTGACGACGAGCCATTCCTCGCCGCCGCCCTCCGGCCGTCTGCGGTGGGCGAGCAGCCAGACGTTCAGGTGCCGGCCGTCGCGGTGGACCAGGGTGAGGGTGCCGCTCCAGCGGTCGCCGGGCGGCCCGCTCCGGCCGGGCGGGCCCGCGGAGACCAGCAGGTCCGCGGCCGGGCGGCCCTCGACCTCGTCCGCCGTGTAGCCGAGCAGCCGTCGGGCACCCTCGCTCCAGTGGACCAGGGTGCCGTTCTCGTCCACGACGGCCCTGGCCGTGGCGGCCTCGCCGACAGGGTGGACCGGGCTCATCGTCGCCACTCCATTGCGGACACTCACAGTGAACAAGCGAGTCGCTATCGCTCCAGAGTAGTGCGTGCCGGCCCGGCGCACCCGGAATACGGCCTTTCGTACGGCATGGGGCCGGTGAGCCGTGGTGGGTCCGGGTGGCCGGAGGGGCGGGGGTGCCGGCCCAGGGTGCCGCGGCGCGGGCGTGGCCCACCCGGGGCGTGCGGATTTCGAAAGCCGCGGCCGGCCCGCGAGTTGGCCCGCCGGCCTGCGGTTCTTATTGACGAACTTTCAGTGGTGCGGATGTTGCCCAAGTGCCTTGTTGGCCGTGAGCGTGTTGTGCAAGGGTGAACTCCCCGCGCGCCGGCAATGTCCGGCCCGAATCCCCGGTTCGGTATTCCGGACCCTTGACGAGATCGAAAGGCTCTCGGCCCGGCGGCCGGCGTGCGGCTTTCGTTCCCTGTCGTTTTCTGTCGCTCTGTCGAAAAGGTATGCCCCATCGGGAAGCCTTTTCGGCGCTCGATCTCCTGCGTGCCGCCCCGCACCGTGGAAGGAACCCCGCTCAGTGCCCACCCGCCACCCTCCTCGTCCCGCGTTTCCTCCCCACCCCGGGCTCGCCCCCGGGGAGCCCGACGAGAATCTCGCCGCCCTGCTGAAGGGCCGGCCGCGGGGCGAGACCGCCTACCCCGTCGCGCTGCTGATGGCGCGGCACTGGCAGCCGGTGTACGACTACTCCGCCATCTGCCTCGCCACTTCCGCGGAAACCGCCTCGATCGTCTGCGCCGCCGCTTTCCACACGGTGCTCGACGGCCTCGCGCGGACCGGGTCGGGGGCCGCGCTGCGCCCTCAACTCCTCGTGACCGTACGGGACATCGTCAAGGAGTGGTCCGCGGACCCCGGGATATCCGGCGCCCTGCCCGACGTGCGCAAACCCGCCGGGGGGCGGGGGATGCGGGTCGCCAAGACCCTGACGCCGGAAAATCGCAAGCTCGCCCGGCGCGCATTCAGGGCCCTTCCCGGGCTCGCCCAGTGCCTGTTGTGGCACACCGAGGTCGAGGCCGAACACATATCCGTACCAGCCGGTCTGTCGGGCATGGACGACCGTACGGCGTCGGCCACGCTGGACCAGTCGCGCGAACAATTCCGGGAGGGCATCGTACGAGCCCACCGCGAACTCGCGCCGACCAGTGAATGCCGTTTCAACAACCGCCTGCTCGACGTCCCGATTCGCCGGGGCGGCGCCCTGCTGCCCGATGTGCAGCAGCATCTGCTGGACTGCCCCTACTGCCGGGGTGCCGCCGAACAGCTCAGCCATTTCGAGGGCGGGCTCGGCCTTCTGCTCGCCGAGGCGGTCCTCGGCTGGGGCGCCCGGCGCTACCTCGACTCGCGGCCCGGCCGGGCGCACCGCCGCGGCACCGGCACGCGGGAGACGGCCCGCTCCGGCGCCAGGCCCCCGGGCGCCGGAGGCCGCCACCGGCTGCTCCACGGCGAGCCCGCCGCCAGGGGCGCCGCCGCCGTCCAGCGCAACGCCAGGACGCTGCTCACGGGAGCGGCGCTCTTCTCCGCCACCGTCCTCGTCACCGTCCTCGCCACCAGCCTCTGGTCGGACGACGGCGCCCCCGGCCCCGGCGCGTCCGCCGGCGCGAGCAGCCGTCACACCGTGTCCCCGGCCCCGGACGCGCCCACGGCCTCGGCACCCCCCGGCTCGGCCGGACTGCCCACCGCTCCCCGGCAGACCCGGCTGCGCAACGTGGCGGTCGGCCTCTGCCTCGACGTCCTGGGCGGCAGGGCGAAGACCGGCGCCGGGACCGCCCTCGCCGCCTGCTCCTCCACCTGGACACAGAAGTGGTCGTACGAGAAGGACGGACTGCTGCGCAGCGTCGCGAACCCGGAGCTGTGCCTGGACTCCCGCGCCGACGACGGTCTCGTCGTCCTGGACCGGTGCGCCGCCAAGGGCGAGGCCCACGGTGACGACGTGCGCTACGACCTCACCGTCCGGGGCGAGTTGCTGCCCCGCTGGCGCGACGGACTCGCCGTGGCCCCGGCCTCCGACGACCCGAAGGCGGAGGTCGTCGTCAAGATCCGCGACACCTCGGACGAACAGCGCTGGGCGACCGACTCCGCGTCGGCCGCGCCGGAGTCGCTGTCCGTCGCGGGAACGGCCCGCCCGCCGACACGGACCGGCACCCGGACGCCCTCCGCGGGCGACGGCCCGGCGCGGCCGGCGGCGGGCCCCGCGCATCCCGGGGGCGGCCACGGCGCGCAGCGGGCGTAGCGCGGGCGTCGGACGGCACACGGACGGGCGGCCGGCGGCCCGTGCTCCGGGGAGGGAGCCGCCCGGCCCACCCGGCCCCGCTCCGGCGGCGCCGCGCGGCCCCTATGAGGAAGGCGCCCGCGTGCTCGTGCGCCGCGCGAGGACGCCGGCGCCCCGCCGGACGGCCCTCACGCTCCCGTCGGTGGGAACTCCCGCAGGTCGGCGGGGCCGATCGTGCCGGGGCGCGCGTGGCCCGACAGGGCCAGGGTGAGGTCGAGTTCGGCCAGCAGACAGCGGACGACGTGCTCCACGCCGGCCTGCCCGTCGAGGCCGAGCCCGTACGCGTAGGGCCGTCCGACGAGCACCGCCCGCGCGCCGAGCGCGAGCGCCTTGAAGATGTCGTCGCCGGTACGGATCCCGCTGTCGAACAGGACGGTCAGCCGGTCCCCGACCGCCTCGGCCACCCCGGGCAGCGCGTCGGCGGCCGCGACGGACCCCGCCACCTGCCGCCCGCCGTGGTTGGAGACGACCACCCCGTCCATCCCCGCGTCGGCCGCCAGACGGGCGTCGTCCGGGTGCAGGATCCCCTTGAGGACGATCGGACCGTCCCAGTTCTCCCGCAGGAACGCCAGATCCGGCCAGGTCTTGCCGGGGTCCGCGAACATGCTCACGAAGTGCGTCACGGCCGCGTTCGGGTCCTCGTGCACCGGCTTGGCGAGACCGGCCCGGAAAGCGGGGTCCGTGAAGTAGTTGGCGGTGCCCACTCCGTGCAGGAACGGCAGGTACGCCTGGTCGAGGTCGCGCGGACGCCAGGCCAGCAGCGGTGTGTCGAGCGTGACCATCAGAGCGGTGAAACCGGCCGCCCTCGCCCGCTGCAGGAAACTGCGGGTGACCTCGCGGTCCTTGGCCCAGTACAGCTGGAACCAGCGCTCCGCGTCCCCCATCGCCTCCGCGACCTGCTCCATGGGGGTGCTGGACGCCGAGGACAGGACGAAGGGCACGCCCTGCGCCGCCGCGGCCCGCGCGGCGGCGCACTCGGCGTCCGGGTGCATGATCGACAGCACACCCACCGGGGCGAGCGCCAGCGGAGCCGGCAGCGCCCGGCCCAGCACCTCGACCGACAGGTCCCGCTCGCTCACGTCGCGCAGCATGCGTGGCACTATCCGGCGCCGTTCCAGCGCGGCGCGGTTCGCCAGGGCGGTGCTGCCGCTGCCCGCGCCGCCCGCCACATAGCCGACCGGTCCGGGCCCGAGCCGCCGCTCGGTGAGCTCCTCCAGGCGCGTCAGGTCCGTGGGCAGCCGGGGCACGGCCCCCGTCATGCCGTTGAGATAGATCTCGTACTGGAAGTCCGCCCAGTGCTTCGCCATCCGCGCATCCCGCCTCTCGTCCCTGGGACAGCCCTGTATCCCATGATCGTGACGGCCGTGACAAGGCCGGTCCGCGGTGCGTACGGGCCCGTAGCGGAATGTTTCCGGCCGATTGCCGAGCCGTGGGAACCGGCCAGGGCACGTCACCGGACGATCGGCAACCGCTCAGTTCAGGGGCTCGTTCGTTCGGATTCCGTTACTTCTAGCCACTGATTCAACACTCAAAGTTACCCTGAATCCGTCGGTGCGATGTGTGTTCCCGGACCGGACTCGGCAGACTCGCGCTCGCCGAACCGGGCAACCGGCCGGCGCGGCACGACCGGCGCGGTACGACCCGTACGGCACGACCGGAACGGTACGACCGAACCGCCACCCCTACCGGCACCGACCGGGCCGGCAGGGCTCCCGACCGAAGCGGAAGGATGCACACAATGCCGAACACCGCGCGCTGGGCAGCGGCCCTCACTCTGACGGCCACCGCCGTCTGCGGCCCCCTCTCCACCACCGCCCTCGCCTCCCCGGGCCACGCCCCGGCCTCGCTCTACGCCCCGTCGGCCCTGGTGCTCACCACGGGCCACGGCCAGAACGCGGCCGCCGTCGCCCCGGAACGCGCGGTCACGCTGAACTGCGCCCCGACCGCCTCGGGCACCCACCCCGCCGCCCGCCAGGCCTGCGCCGAACTGCGGGCCACCGGCGGGGACTTCGACGCCCTGGCCGACAGAGGCGACGTCATGTGTACGAGGCAGTACGACCCCGTGGTCGTCACGGTCGACGGCGTCTGGCAGGGCAAGCGCGTCTCCTACGAACGCACCTTCGCCAACGAGTGCGTGAAGAACTCCCACGGGATGACCGTCTTCACGTTCTAGAGACCGGGACCATGCCGTCCCCGCGAAAATGGACCGAGGGCTTGTTGCTGGGGAGTGCGAGCCTCGTCGCGGGAACGCGCACGGTTCCGTACCGGGGCCGGCCGGGCGGAGTGGGGCCGCCCGGCCGGATCCCGGAACCGGTACGCCGGGGCCGTGGGCCGCAGACGCGGCCCACGGCCCCGGCGGCCGTCGTGCGCGCGGTAACGACGGGTACTCCCTGCCTGGACGGCGAACGCGGCCGGGACCGGGCGCACCGCACGGGGCCTGGCGCGCGCCTGTTCAGGAGGAGGCGCAGACCTCCCGCGGCACCGACGCCGGGAGCGTGGTCCGGTCGCTCTGCCGGGCGATCTCCGCCCACCAGGACGAGCCGTCCTCGATGTGCCGCAGCAGCACGCCCTCGCGGATCGCCCAGGGGCAGATCGTGACGGACCTCAGTCCGGTCAGTTTCATCACCGTGTGCCCGACGACCGCCCCGGCCAGGCTCTGCGCGGCCCGCGGTGCGGAGATGCCCGGGAGCGCCGCGCGCCGGGCCGCAGGCAGTTCGGCCAGCCGGTCCAGCGAGCGGCGCAGGTCCGCGCGGTGCAACTCCCGTACGGCGAAAGGCCCGTGGCGGCCCGGCGCGGCACCGCTCAGCCGCGCCAGCTGCTGGAACGTGCGGGAGGTCGCCACGGCGGTGCGCGGCCCCTCCCAGCGGACCCGCGCGGCCACGTCCCGCAGCTGATGGCGGACCGCGCGGCGCATCGCCCTCACGCTCTCGGCCGGGGGCGGGTCCTGCCCGTCGAAGAACTCGTGGGTCAGCCGCCCCGCACCGAGCGGCAGCGACGCCACGAAGTCCGGCAGCCGGCCCCGCCCGAAGGCCACCTCCAGGGAACCGCCGCCGATGTCGAGCAGGGCGAGCGGACCCGAGCGCCAGCCCATCCAGCGGCGCGCGCCGAGGAACGTCAGCTCGGCCTCCACCTCGCCCGGCAGGGTGCACAGCCGCACCCCGGTCTCCGTCCGCACGGCGCGCAGCACCTCCCGCCGGTTGGGGGCGTTGCGCACCACGGCGGTCGCGAAGGCCAGCGGGCTCTCCGAGCCCCACCGCTCGGCGGTGCGGCCGGCCGAGCGGACCGCCCGGACCAGCTGCCGTACGCACTCCTCGGGGATCGGGCCGCCCGGCTCGACCTGTTCGGACAGCCGCAGCCGCCACTTGGCGGTGTGCACCGGCAGCGGCACCCCGCCCTCCGCGTCGGCCACCATGAGCCGTACGGTGTTCGATCCCACATCCAGCACGCTGACCCGCATGGCTCACCCCTACCCACCCGGCCGTCCCGCACGCGCGTTCGCGCGACAGGGATCAGGGGGTGTCCGACACCCCCTGGAAGGCGTCGCTCACCGCATCTGACGCCGCACCAGCTCGTGCAGCCGGCCGCCGGTGTCCGCGAGGAGCTCGGCGGGCGGCCCCTGCTGGGCGACGCGGCCGTCCTCCATGACGATCACCCGGTCCGCGTCCATCACCGTGGACAGCCGGTGCGCGATCACCACCCGGGTGGCGTTGAGCGCCCGGGTGCTCTCGATGACCGTGCGCTGCGTCGCGTTGTCCAGCGCGCTGGTCGCCTCGTCGAAGAAGAGGATGCGCGGACGGCGGATCAGCGCCTGCGCGATCATCAGCCGCTGCCGCTGGCCGCCGGAGATCGCCCCGCTGCCCTGGACGATGGTGTGCAGCCCCATCGGCATCCGCCTGATGTCCTCGGCGAGGCCCGCCATCTCCGCCGCCGCCATCGCCTCCTCGGGCGTGTAGGGCTCGGTGCCGCAGATGCAGTCCAGGATCGACCCGGTGAACGGCTGGGCGTGCTGGAGCACCACCCCGCACTGCCGGCGCACCGCCGACTGGTCCAGGGCCGCGAGGTCCTGGCCGTCGTACAGGACGCTCCCCGAGAGCGGCCGGTCGAAGCCGATGAGCAGCCGCAGCAGCGTGGACTTGCCGCAGCCGCTGGGGCCGACGACGGCCACGAACTCGCCCGGCCGGACGTCGAACGAGACGTCGTCGAGGACCAGCGGGCCGTCGTCGGAGTACCGGAACGACAGCCGCCGCGCCTCGACGCCCCCGGACAGGACCCCGGGCGCGGTACTCGCCGCGCGGACTTCGGGTGTGGCGTCGAGGACCGGCCTGATCTCCTCGAACATCGGCAGCGCGGCCGCCGCCGAGACGAACGCGCCGGTCAGCTGGGTGACCGAGGTCAGCAGCATCGTCAGGGACGTACTGAACGTCAGGAACGCGCCGGCCGACAGCGACCCGCGCGCCGGGCCCGCGAGCAGCATGAACATCAGCAGGGTGCACAGCGGCAGGTACACCGAGCCGAGCACCGTCGTGACGTTCTTGATCCGGCCGACCTTCTGCTGCAGCTCACGGCTGCGCGCGAACTCGCCCGCCCAGGCGGCGTACGCGTAGTTCTCCGCGGCGGCGACCCGCAGCTTGGGCAGCCCGCGCAGCGTCTGGAACGCCCTGTTGTTCAGCTTGTTGCCGAGCACGACGAGGCGGCGCTGCCAGCGCACCTGCCACAGACCGAGCGCCAGGAACACGGCGGCCACGACGACCAGCATGGCGATCGCGGTCAGCGCCAGCGGGACGCTGTACCACAGCAGCAGCCCCAGGTTCATCGCGCCGACCGTCGCGGACTGCGCGACCGTCGGGCCGATGCCCGCCAGCAGCCGCCGGATCGCGCTGACGCCCATGGCGGCACTGGCGAGTTCACCGGTCGAACGCTGCGTGAAGAACGTCGTCGGCAGCCGCAGCAGCCGGTCCCACACGGCGGGCTGGAGCGTCGCCTCGACCCGGCCCTCCATCCGCAGCAGCGTCAGGTTCTGCAGCAGCATGAAGGACGCCGAGACGACACTGGTGACGACGAGCGCCAGACAGACCTGGGCGATGAGACCGCGCTCGGCCCGCGGCACGTACTCGCCGAGCACCTTGCCGGTGGCCAGCGGCACCAGGGCGCCGATCGCCACGGTCACCAGCCCGCTGACCGCCAGAGCGCGCAGATCGCCGCCGGTGCCGCGCATACAGAACCGCAGCAGGCCCAGGGCGCTGGGCCGGCGTTCCGGCAGCGGGCGGTAGAACATCACCGCGCGCGGCTCGAACTCCTCGGCGTTCGCCTTCTCGACGGGCGTCTCCCGGCCCGAGGACGGCTGCACCGCCACATATCCGCCGCGCCGCCACAGCAGCGCCACCGGCGCCCCCGACAGTGCCCGGTGACCGACCAGCGGGCCGACGTCGTCACGCCACCAGCGCCCCTGAAGACGTACCGCGCGGGTGCGGACCCGGGAGGCGATCGCGATCCGTTCGACCGGGTCGAGGCGGTCGCTCCCGGCGCCGCCGCGTTCCGGCCCGGCGAGCGCGATGCCGGCGGCGCGGGCCACCAGCTCGCAGGCCGCGTACGTGGCGTCGGCGTCGGCCGCCGTGGTGCGCCGGGCCGACGGCTTGCCGATGGAGGCGAGCAGTGTCCGGTCGGCCCGCGCGCGCACCGCCTCACCGGCGGCGATGCCCGCGGCCGTCCGGTGCTCGTGCCCGGTCTCCACCTGCTCGATCCAGCGGTCGAGCGTGGTCAGCAGCCGGTACTGCTGGTCGACCATGCCCTGCCAGACCGCCGGGTCCATCAGGAGGTCGGCCGCGGCCTCCGCGCCGTACAGCGAGCCGTAGCGCACACTGCCGGGCGGCACCTGCATCCAGAAGACGTCGTCGTCGGCCGGCGCGGCCGCCGGTTCCGTGGCCGTCGGCGCCTGGAAGAGAATGGACAGACTGCGGCCGGCGCCGAGCGCCAGGGCGTACTCGAGCGGGCTCGTCGTCGGCGGCACGTACTGCGGGTTGCCGTACGCGTCGTAGGACCAGGTCTCCGTGCCCGGCTGCTGGTACAGCTCGCGCAGCACGATCCGGCGCACCGCGCAGTCCCGCAGCGGCCTGCCGACGAGCGTGTGCTGCGGTCCGGCGACCGGGCCGAGCAGCAGTGACCCCGCCTCCAGCCGGCCCAGATGGTGCCAGTGGCTCTGCTGGGCGGCGTCGACCGCGAACAGGTCCATGGCGCCCGCCGCGACCAGCCACAGCACCTGAGGGCCCTCCAGGTCGAGGCGGCCCGGCCCCGAGCAGTCGACCGGCGTGCCCATGGTCCCGAGCGCGCCCAGGACCAGGTCGCCGTCGTGCGCCGTCGTCATCTCACCGCTCCTCGACCAGCTCGGCGTACGGGCCGCCGGCCGCCATCAGGGCGTCGTGACGCCCGCGTTCCACGATCGTGCCGTGCCGCAGCACCACGATCTCGTCGCTGTCGCGCACGGTGCTCAGCCGGTGCGCGATCACCACGCAGGCGCAGCCGCGCCGGCGCAGGTTGTCGATGACGAGCTGCTCGGTCTCGGCGTCCAGCGCGCTCGTCACCTCGTCCAGCACCAGGATGCTCGGCTTGCGCACCAGGGCCCGCGCGATCTCCAGCCGCTGGCGCTGCCCGCCGGAGAAGTTGCGCCCGTCCTGCTCGACCCGGCTGTGGATGCCGCCCGGGCGGCGCGCCACCACGTCGTACAGCGCCGCGTCCCGCAGCGCCGCGACGACCGCCTCGTCCTCGATGGACGGGTCCCACAGCGCCACGTTGTCCCGGACCGTGCCCTCGAAGAGGAAGACGTCCTGGTCGACGAAGGACACCGAGGCGGCGAGCGCGCCCCGCGGGATGTCCTCCAGCCGCTGCCCGTCGATACGGATCGTGCCCTCCCACGGCGTGTACAGACCCGAGATCAGCCGGGACACCGTCGACTTGCCGCTGCCGGAACCGCCGACCAGCGCCACCTGCCGTCCCGGCCCCACGCTCAGCGAGAAACCGCTGAGCAGCGGCTCGTCGAGCGGGCTGTAGCCGAACGTGATGTTCTCCAGCTCGACATGGCCGTGCAGCCTGCGCGTGGAGTCCCCCGAACCGGTTCGCGCGTACAGCGGGTCCGCCTCGAAGTTCTCCACGTCCTTCAGCCGCGCCACGTCGGCGGCGAAGTCCTGGATGCGGCCCGCGACGCCGTTGAGCCGGGTGAGCGGCGTCGTGAACCGGGTCACCAGCGCCTGGAAGGCGACCAGCAGGCCGACGGAGATGTGTCCCTCCACGGCGCGCATCCCGCCGATCCACAGGATCAGCGCGCTGTTGAGCATGGCCAGCGTCGGCGCGGCCACGCCCAGCCAGGCGCTCGGCACGCCGAGGCGCTGCTGCTCCTCCAGCGTGGTGGCGTGCTGCCCGGCCCATTTGCGGAAGTAGCCGTCCTCGCCGCCGGTCGCCTTCATCGTCTCGATCAGCTGCAGACCGGTGTACGCGGTGGTGGTGAGGCGGGCGCTGTCCGCGCGCAGCTTCGCCGTCCGGGTGGCGCGCAGCCGGATCACGACGCGCATGGCCACCACGTTGAGCAGGGCCACTCCCACTCCGACGGCGGTCAGTTGCGGGTCGTAGGTGTACAGCAGTACGGCGTACAGCACCACCACGACCGCGTCGACGCCGGCCGCCGCGAGGTCGCGGGAGAGCGTCTCGGCCACCGCGTCGTTGGACTGCAGCCGCTGCACCAGGTCGGCGGGGCTGCGCTGGGAGAAGAACGTGACCGGCAGCCGCAGCAGATGCCGCAGGAACCGGGCGCTGCCGAGCGTCGAGGAGACGATCCGGCCGCGCAGCAGATTCGCCTGCTGTAGCCAGGTCAGCACCACGGTCAGCAGCACCGAGGCGGCCATCGACGCGAACAGCACGCCGAGCAGCGAGGTCCGGCCCCCGATCAGGAACATGTCGATGTAGGCGCGGCTCAGCGCGGGCAGCGCCGCGCCGACCACCACCAGCAGCAGACTGGCGAGCACCGCCGCCGGCATCGTGCCCGACGTGCCGCGCAGCCGGGCCGGCATGGCGCCGAGCACTCCGGGCCTGCGTCCGCCCCGGCGGAAGCCGTCGCCCGGTTCCATCACCAGGACGACACCGGTGAAGCTGCTGTCGAAGTCCTCCATGGGCACGAACCGGCGGCCCTTGCCGGGGTCGTTGACGTACACGCCCCGGCGGCCGAAGCGCCGGCCCGTCCCGTCGTAGACGACGTAGTGGTTGAACTCCCAGAACAGGATGGCGGGCGCTTTCACCTCGGCCAGCGCCGCCGTGTCCATCTGCATGCCCTTGGCGGTCAGCCCGTAACTCCGGGCCGCCTTCAGCAGGTTGCTCGCGCGTGATCCGTCCCGCGAGACCCCGCACGCGATGCGCAGTTCCTCCAGCGGCACGTGACGCCGGTAGTGGCCGAGCACCATGGCGAGCGAGGCCGCCCCGCACTCCACGGCCTCCATCTGCAGGACGGTGGGCGTGCGGACGGTGCGGCGCCTGCCCGTGCGGGCGTCGCGCGGCGGCGCGGCGCGGCGCCGGCCGCGCACCGGCGGCGGGGGTGTCGCGGTGCCGCGGCGCGCGGCGGTGGCCGTGGTGCCCCGGGGCGCGCTCACGGCAGCAGCCAGTCGACGGGGCGCTGGTCGGCCAGGTGGACGGAGCCCGTCGCGAGGGTCATGGACGTGAGAGCGAACGGCGGCCCGTCCGCCGAGGACCAGGCGTACCCGGAGGCGCTGCCCGGCTTCCGGTCGAGACGGACGAGTACGGCCACCGGCCTGCCCTTCTCGGTGAACTGTTCGCCGAGTTGGCTGTCGCCGAGGAAGGCGGTGATCTGTTGCCGGGTCCTGGCGGTGCGGTCGACCGACGCCACATGTCCGCGCAGCACCCCGTACCGCTGGGCGGGTGCCGACTGGACGGTGAGGTCCACGGCCGCGTGCGCGGGGATGGCGGAGGCGTTCTCGGCGGGCACGTACACGGTCGCGTACAACGGGTCCTTGGCGTGCGCGACCTTCTCCACGGCGGCGATGTCCGCACCGGTCGTGACGATCGCGCCGATGTCGGCGCCGAGCGTGGTGACGCGGCCCGCGGCGACGGTCCGCACGACCGTCTCGCCCCCGGTGGTACGGACCTTGAGGACGGGCGCGTCGGCGGGGAGCCGTTCGCCCTCCTTCACGAGGACCGCGGTGACCTGACCGGCGACCGGGCTCTGCAGGACGTAACTGCCCTGCGCGTGCGTGAGGACGGCCGGCGCGCTCACGGTCGACCGCACGCTGCCCGTCACGGCCCAGACGGACGCGGCCGCCATGACGAGGACGGTCACGGACAGGACGAGCCAGCCCTGGGGGCGGGCGAAACGCACCGGAAGGTCGAGTTCTTCCGGCGACTGCAGCTTGGCGAGGGCCTGTTGGCGGAACTGCACGGGACTTCCCTCACCTGTTCGAGAGGTTCATGGCAGCCGTGAGTCCCGGAACCGGGGAGCGGTTCCGGGACCCGGAGGCACACGGTGCGGTCAGAGACCGGCGACCAGGCCGGTGACCGGAGCGGTGTTCAGGCCGGTCACACCCTCCACGGTGCCGACGGCGGTGCCGACGACGCCGGAGACCGGGGCGACCGAGTCGACGAGACCGGTGACGGTGCCGACGGCGTTCAGGGACAGACCGCCGGAGACGTTGTCGAGGTCGGCGTCCGAGATCTCGGCGGTCTCGACACGGGGGGTGGAGTTCATGGGGGAACTTCCCTTCGTAAGAATAATTGACAAGGGGGGAGCGGCGCCCTCCGGTGACGGATGACGGCCGCGGACCGCGGGCGCCAGGCGCCCGTCGCCGGGAACCGGAGCGGCCCCCGCGGTGCAACGGATCAAAGCACGCCGCCGCGTCCGGCCTCCACTCAATCGGGGCTCCGACCAGGGGTTTCGTGCTCCCTGACGACCCATCCGTGCAGGCGCGCGCACCGCTTGGGGCCGACTTCTTCACAGTCTGCGCGGCATCGGTGCGCGAGGACGGGTTGTCATGCCGGGGAGGGACGCGGCGGCCGGCCCCGAGGACACGGCGAGGCCACGGCGCTGTGCAGATCCGTGGGGCCGGGTGACGCGATTGCGCTTTCACTGTGCAGATTCCCTGAAGCCGGGATTCCGCTCCCGGCGGGAGACCGCGTGTCACCGCCTCGTCGCCCGGGGTGACGAAGCGCCGGGGCTTCGGCGGCCGTTGAACGCACCGGGTGAGGAGTCCGTATCAACAGCCGTCCAGGCGCCCCGAGTTCAGCTGCCGAACGGTGGCAGGGACCCCGCCCCCAGGAGGTCGACAGGTGAGTCACAAACGGATACCCAAGAGGAAGGCCGCGCTGGCGGCGGGAAGCGTGGTGGCGCTCGGTGCGGCGGCACTCCTGCTGCCCCACGCCAACGCGTCCCAGACGGACGGGGACACGCCCGCCCCCAGGACGCTCGGGGCGGCCGACGCCCCGGCCCTCGCCTCGCGGCTCTCCACCAGGCTCGGGGACGCCTTCGCCGGCTCGTACTACGACGCGGGCAGGCGGCAGGTCGTCGTCAACGTGGTCGGTGCCGACAGTGACGCGGTGAACGAGGTCAGGAAGGCCGGCGCCGTCCCCCACGAGGTGCGCAACAGCACCGCGGCGCTGAAGTCCGCCGCCACGACGCTCAGGTCCGACGCGAGCGTCCCGGGAACCGCCTGGTCCGTCGACCCGAAGACCAACGAGATCCGGGTCACCGCCGACAGCACGGTCACCGGAGCGCGGTGGAACAAGGTGAAGTCGGCCGTCGACACGCTCGGCCGGGACGTCGCGACGGTACGCAGGTCCGCCGGCACCTTCCGGACGTTCGTCGAGGGCGGCGACGCCATCTTCGGGGGCGGCGCCCGCTGCTCCCTCGGCTTCAACGTCACGGCGGGCGACGGCTCCCCGGCGTTCCTGACGGCGGGTCATTGCGGCGTCGCGGCCGCCGAATGGTCGGACGCCCAGAACGGCGCTCCGATCGCCACCGTCGACCAGGCGACCTTCCCCGGAAACGGCGACTTCGCCCTGGTGAAGTACGACGATCCGAACACGCAGGCGAGCAGCACGGTGAACACCGGCAACGGCCAGAGCGTCGAGATCACCGGGGCCGCGGACGCCGCGGTGGGCCAGCAGGTCCTGCGCATGGGCAGCACCACGGGCCTCCACGACGGCACGGTCACCGGCCTCGACGCCACCGTCAACTACCCGGAGGGCACGGTCACCGGTCTCATCCAGACCGACGTCTGCGCCGAGCCCGGCGACAGCGGTGGCTCCCTGTTCACCCAGGACGGCAGCGCGATCGGCCTCACCTCGGGCGGAAGCGGTGACTGCACCAACGGCGGTGAGACCTTCTTCCAGCCGGTCACGACCGCGCTCCAGGCGGTCGGCGCGACCCTCGGGACCGGCGACGCGGGCGCCGGTGGCGACCAGGCGGGCGGAGACCAGGGCGCCGGTGACGAGGCGGGCGCCGGTGGCGACCAGTCGGGTGACGGCGCGGGCGATCAGTCCGGTGACGGGTCGCAGCAGGCCGGTGACGGCGCCGCCGACGGCTCCGGACCGGTGACCGGGGGCCACTGACCCGCCAGCGGCGCCGGATCCCGGCCCGCGGCGGGAGCGAGCAGAGGTCCGGCCCTCCGGCGGGAGGACCGGACCTCGTCGCGCACGGCGCCGGGCGCGCGGACCCGCGCGGTCACACCTCCCGTGTCCGCAGCAGCAGCAGCGCGACGTCGTCCGCCCGCCCCCGCGCCTCCCGGTGGTGCCGCACCAGGCTGTCGGCCAGCGCGTCCAGGGGCATCTCGCCGTCGCGCGCGAGCCGTTCCCCGAGCGCCGCCAGGGACTCCTCGATGTCGACGCCCGGGGACTCGATCAGCCCGTCCGTGTAGAGGGCGAGCAGCGACCCGGGAGCGAGCGGGATCTCCGTCGTCGGGTACACCGAGGCGGCGTCGACCCCCAGCAGCGGTCCGCCGGCCAGGTCGAGCACCCGCACCTTTCCGTCCGGACGCCGCAGCAGGGGCGGCGGATGTCCCGCGCGGGCCAGCACGGCCCGCCCGCGCTCCGGGTCGAGGCTCAGATACACGCAACTGGCGAACAGTTCGCTGCCCAGGTCGATCAGCAGCCGGTTGGTGCTCCGCACGACCTCCCCCGGCTCCTGGCCCACGGCCGTGTAGGCGCGTACGGCGGTACGGATCTGACCCATCAGGCCCGCCGCCGTCACGTTGTGCCCCTGGACGTCGCCGATCACGGCCACCGCGCGGCCGTGATCGGGGACGACGTCGTAGAAGTCCCCGCCGATGTCCATGCCCTGAGTCGCCGGCAGATAGCGTGCGGCGGACTCGATGCCGGGCAGCGACGGCAGGGAGTGCGGCAGCAGCGCGGCCTGCAGACCGTGCGCCAGCCGGTGCTTCGCGTCGTACAGCGTGGCCCGCTCCAGCGCCTGGGCGATCAGCCCGCACAGGCTGGTCAGTACGGCACGCTCGTCCGCCGGGAAGGGATGCGGCTCCGTGTACGTGAGGACGCACACCCCCACCGGGCGGCCCGAGGCGACCAGCGGCAGGAAGGCCCAGGCGGCCATCCCGTCCGGTGCGGCGTCCAGGGAGGGATAAGCACTGCGCCGCTGTTCCGCCGACTCGAAGAACGCGGGGACGCCGCTGTTGAGCACCTGCGTACCCGGCGTCTGCGAGCTGAGCGGCGTCCCGTCGAATCGCTCCACGAACCGGGCGTCCGCGTACCCGCGGTGGCCGAGCACGTGCAGCCGGCCGCCCTGCGCGCGGCAGACGACCAGGGCCTGGCTGCCGACGGCGGGCGCGATCTCGTCCGCGACGAGCTGCACCACGTCCTGCACCCCCACCGCCTCGGTGAGCGCGCTGGCCAGGCTCAGCACGTGGGAGATGGTCACCAGACCGCGTGACTCCTCGGCGCGGCGGGGCTCGGAGCGGCTCATCTCGGCGACCGCCCGCGCCCGGGAGATACGGACGCTCAGCCCGCTGGTACTGGGGTAGAGCCGGAACGACAGCCAGGTGCCGGGCGGCCGCAGCGCCACGAACGAGGTGACGTGCTGGCTGAGCAGCGCGGCCCGGTAGCGGTCCTCGTAGACCGGGTCGTTGAGCCACGGCACGGACACCCACAGGCGGCTGCCCATCAGCGTCTGAACCGGGACGCCGAGCAGCTCGGCCGTCGCGGCGTTGGCGAAGCCGACCCGGCCGTGCAGGTCGAGCGAGCACAGCCCGTACGGCAGCCGGGCCACCATCCGGGAGGCCTCCAGCGACCCCAGGGCGGCGGCGTCGGTCGCCCCGGCCGCCGGGGCGAGCAGATCCGGCTCCGGGTGAGCGGGGTACCCCTCCGCCCGGGACCGTTCGAGGCGCAGCGCGAGCCGGTCGCAGGCGGAGGTGAGATGGTCGCGCTCCCAGTCGGACAGCTCCGGCGGGTGCGAGCCCGGCCAGGTCACGAAGACCGCGCCGTACGCGGTGTCCGGCGTCGCCACCGGAAGCGCGGCCAGCGCGAACGGGTAGGGGAGGACCACGGCGATCCGGGGATAGCGGCGGGCCATCTGCTGCTCCCCGCTGGCCCAGATCAGCCGCCTGTCCCGCACCGCCTCGGCGACCGGGATCGGGGCGTTGAGCCCCACCCGCTCCCACGGCGCGGCGAACGCCCGAGGCAGCCCGGCCATGACCGCCATCTCCAGCACGTTGGAGCCGGGCGCCAGCAGGTACACGGCTCCCGAGTGCGCGTGGACGTCGTCCATCATCGCGGCCAGTGCGAGCGAGAGCGCCGGACGGCCGATCGGTCCCGGGGCGGAGGACGGGGCCTGCTCGGGCACGGGCACCTGCCCCTCGGTCACGCCCACCACCTCCTCGCACCGCCGCGCGACGGCCCCCGGGCCAAGGCTCTCCCGTCACGCCCGTTCCCGCACGGCGAGCGGCGGGGCGCCGGCACGGGGCCGCGGGCGCCGTACCCCCTCGGACCGGTCTCATGCACCGCATTCGAAGCGCCGAACGGCACACGGACGCCCCTGCCGCGCGCCCCCCACGCACCTGGATGGCCGGTTCTTCGCGCCTGCGGACGGTGAGGGGCGTCAACAATGGGCACGCGCTGAAGACGGAGGAACCGTCGACGGAACGCTGAAGGGGCGGGACGTGATCCGAGTACTGCTGGTGCACGACTTATGTCTGGTGCGGTCGGTCCTGGCGGAGTGGCTGCGCCGGGAGACGGACATGCGGGTGGACGACACCGCGTGGACCGGGGCCTGCGGGCGGCTGCCCGCGGTGCGGCCCGACGTCTGTGCCGTGGACCTGGAGTGCGCCGACGCGCACGGGTCCCCGCCGCTCGCCGAGCTGTGCGGCCGGCGCGCCGGGCTCCCGGTACCGCGCCTCCTCGTGCTGGCCAGCGCCCGCAGACCCGGGCTGCTGAAGCGGGCGGCCGAGGCCGGGGCGCTCGGATACGTCGACAAGGAGGGCTCGCCGCAGCGGCTGGTGACCGGGATACGCCACGTCGCCGAAGGGAAACGTTTCGTCGACGACTCGCTGGGCTTCGGCTTCCTGAAGGCCGCCCAGATGCCGCTGACCGACCGTGAGCTGAGCGTGCTCTCCCTCGCCGCCGCGGGGGCCTCCGTCGCGGAGATCGCCCGGAGCCTGCACCTGTCCCACGGGACGGTACGCAACTACATGGCCGCGATCACCCGGAAGACCGGGGCGCGCAACCGCATCGACGCCATCCGCATCTCGCAGGGCGAGGGATGGCTCTGACGGTTCCGGCCGCCCCGGCGGCGGCCGAGTGAGCGGGAGCCGAAGCGGGGGTCACCGCCCGGCCCGGGAAGCGGGGGCGGACGGGACGGGGGTCCAGGAACCGACCAGGTCGCGGTAGAGCGGCGACCGCTCCAGCAGCTCCTCGTGGTCCCCGTACGCGGTGCTGGTGCCGTCCATCACCAGCACCTTCCCGGCGCGCCTGGCCGAGCTGATCCGGTGCGCCACGACCACGAGGGTGGTGTCCGGGCGGCGGGCGAAGGCGCGCTCCGCCCGTTCCTCCGCCGCGGGGTCCAGGTGGCAGGTCGCCTCGTCGAGCAGGACGACGCGCGCGTACGACAGGTACGCCCTGGTCAGCGCGATCAGCTGGCGTTCGCCCGCGGACAGGGCCGAGGGAGCGACCTCGGCCCGGAAACCGCCGAGTCGGCCGACCAGTCCGGTCAGGCCGACCGCCTCGGCCGCCGCCCGCAACTCCGCCTCCGGCACCGGATCCGGCCGCCCCCGGCCCAGGTTCTCGGCGAGCGTCCCGGTGTGGACGTACGCCTCCTGCGGGATGAGGACCCGGTGCGCGTGGGACGCGTCGCCCGGGACCGGGTGCCCGCCCAGGCGGACCGTGCCGCGTCCCGGCACCAGCAGCCCGGCGATGAGACCCGTGAGCGTCGACTTGCCGATGCCGCTGGGGCCCACGACGGCGATGTGGGCACCCCGCGGGACGGCGAGGTCGAGCCCGTCGATGACGGGTTCGCAGGCGGGGCCGTAGGCGAAGGTGAGGCCGCGGACGTCGATGGCGGGGAGGTCGATGGCGGGGAGGCCGGCCGCCGGGACGCCGTCGGCCGCGCCGGAACCGGCGGCCGCGCCGGAACCGGCCGCCGGCGCGTCCGGGCGCCGCGGCGCCGGGCCCGCGGACAGGCGGCGCAGGATGACGGTGAGGCGGGCGCCGCTGGTGCCCAGGCCGTGCACCAGGTTCTGCAGCGCCGGAAGCAGCGACTGGGTGACGTAGGCGAGGGCGCCGACCAGCGCGCCCGGAGTGACACCGCGCTCCAGCAGCCGGGGCGCGGCGACGAGCAGCAGCACGATCGGGAGCTGGCCGCCGACCGCCAGCGACGCCACCCGCACGATGCCCCACCGGGCCAGCGAGCCCGCCGCCCGCACCTCCGCGCCGACGCACGCGCCCGCGTCGGCGGCCACCCGCTCCCGGGCGCCGCCGGCCGTGATGTCCCTGAGCCCCGGGCAGACCGTGCCGAGCCGGCCGGCGAGCGCCTCGTCGGCGACCAGGAAGTCCCGCTGCCGGCGCGCCAGCGGCCGCAGCGTCCCGGCGAACAGGGCGACGCCCGCGGCGAGCGGGGGAGCGACCACCAGCAGGAGCAGGGGGTCGAGGGAGAAGAGGCCGACGAGCGCGCCCGCCGTGGTGAAGAGGAACGACCGCGACACCATCACGAGTCCGGCGAAGGTGTCGCGGGCCATCTCCACCTGCTGGGTGAGCCCGGACAGCGCCCCGCCGTCCGCCTCGCGGACCCCCCGCTCCACCACGTGCCGCACCAGCCGGTCGCGCAACGGCTCGACCAGGGCGGCGACCGCCCGGTACACACGCCCCGTCCCGAAGGCCCCGGCGACCACCGCGAGCGCTCCGGCCGCGAGCCAGCCGAGCCCCACGGCGGACCGGCCCGCCAGGAACCCGTCGTCCAGGGCCCGCGCGGGCGCGTATCCCATGAGGAACGTCTGGCCGGTCTCCAGCGCCGACCAGGCCGCCAGCCGCAGCACCACCCGCCACCTGGCGCGCAGGAACCGCAGCCCGCGCACGCCGACGCCGCTGGGGACGGAACCCGGGGCCGGGTCTTCGGATCGCCCGGCCCGCCGCCCGGTGTGCTCCGCCCGTTCGCGGAGCACCCCCTCCCGTCCTTCGACCGCGGTCACCGGTCCGTCCCCTCCGCCGTCTTTGCCGTCTCCGCCGTCTTTGCCCGCCCGTCGTCCGCGGCGTCCTCGCCGGCCGTGAACACCGCCCGGTACGCCGGTGAGCGCCACAGCCGGGCGTGGGGCCCCAGGGCCCGTATCCGGCCTCCGTCCAGCCACGCGACGGCGTCCGCGCGCGCCGCCGTGGACGTTCGGTGGGCGACGACGAGGCGGCTGCCCCCCTCCGGACGGGACAGCAGCGCCCGGGTGATGTGGTGCTCGGTGACGGTGTCGAGGCTCGACAGCGCGTCGTCGAGGACGAGCAGCCTGGCCGGGTGGGCGAAGGCCCGGGCGAGTCCGAGACGCTGGATCTCACCGCCGGACAGCGGGGCACCGGCGCACGGCGTGGCGTACCCCTCGGGCAGCCGGCGGACGAACGTGTCGGCGCGCGCCGCGCGGGCGGCCTCCCGCACCCGGTCCGGGGAGGGCTCGGGGACACCGAAGGCGATGGTGCCGCCGATGGTCGCGCCGAGCAGCACGGGCCGTTCGAAGGCGTAGCCGACGGCGGGACGCAGCGCGTCGGGCGCCAGTTCGCGCAGCGGCACCCCGTCGAGCAGGACCTCGCCCTCGTCGGGATCGGCGAGGCGTCCCGCGAGCGCCGCGAGGAGGGACTTGCCGGCGCCCGAGCGGCCGACCACCGCGAGGGTGGTGCCCGCCGGGACGACGAGGTCGACCCCGTCCAGCACGGTGCGGCCGCCACGCCGGGCGGTCACCCCGCGCAGCTCCAGCCTGCCCCGCCCGGGCGGCAGCCGGCGCGTCCCGTGGACCGTCGCCGGTTCGTCCAGCAGCTCGCCCAGCCGCCGGGCCGAGGCCCGGGCCCGCACCAGACCGGACACCTGGCCGACCAGCACGCCGACACCGGTCGCGAGGACGGCGTAGCGGGACGCGGCGAGTACGTCGCCGAGGGACAGCCGGTGGTGGACGAGAAGCAGTCCGGCGGTGGCGAGGACGCCGAGCTGCAGCAGCGGTGCCACGGCCACGGCCCTCGCGGCCGCCCGGCCCTGCACCCGCCACATCCGGTGGCCCTCGCGGGAGAGGTCGGGGAGCGGGCCCAGGACGCGCTCGACCTCCTGGTCGGCGCTGCCGTCCGCGGCGATGGTGCGGTGTCCGCCGATCGCCTCCGCCAGCCGTCCCGCGATGCGTCCCTGCGCCTCCTGGTAGCGCGCCACGCACTGCGAGGAGTCGCGGGCGAAGGCGCGCAGCAGCAGGGTGAGCAGCGGCGCCCCGCAGATCAGGACGGCCGTCAGCCAGGGGTCGAGCAGCCCCAGTGCCACCATCGCGCCCAGGGGTCCGGCGAGCGCGGCGGCGAGTGCGGCCAGGGTGGCGGGCGCGGTGCCCGCCTGTGCGGCGTTGCCGACGAGACGCGCCACGAGCTCTCCCGAACCGAAGCGGTGCAGGGCCCGTGGCCCGACGGACAGGACGTGCCCGATCAGCCGCTCGCGCAGAAAGCCGGTGGCCCGGGCGTTCGTGGTCGCGGCGAGCACCGTCTCGACCGCGTCGAGGACGGCGAGCAGCAGCACCAGGCCGGCGCAGTACAGCACCCAGCGGGTGGCCCGCGGGTCCCCCGGGTGCGCCAGCAGCAGGTCCAGGGCCCGGCCGAGCACGGCCGGCAGCAGCAGGCCGGCGCCCGCCGCCGCCACGGTCGCCAGGCACAGGACGGCGCAGCGGCCGCCGCTGTGCCGGGTCGCCGCCCTGAGCAGCGGGGCGGAGGCGTCGGGGGAGGCGGAGGTCTTCTCGGGCGTCACGGCCTGCGTGGTCACAGGGGTCTCCACAAGGGGTCGTCGTACGGCTGCCCGCGTCCGGAGCGCCGAAGGACCCCGAGCGGCCTCTCCCCGCGAGGGGGAGAAGGCCGCCCGGGGTCAGGCCCTCTCGTTCAGATCAGGCCGGGCTGATCCGGACGAGGGATCCTGGCCGCAGCCGTCAGAGGCAGAGCAGGACGCTCGCCGCGGAGACGCAGGAGAGCAGGCTCACGGTGCTCGCGCCGCCGCCGCCGGTGTGCTCGTCGGACTCCATCGTCTGCAGGTCGAGAAGTGCCATCTCGTGTGTCCTTTCCCTTGATGGGGACGGGGTTGAGTCACGACTCCGCACAGTCGCGGAGCCGCGTTTTCAGGGCCGCCGTGAAGGCGGCGGGAGGAACGGCAGGTGGGCCGGGGCCGCACCGTCGAGGGCCGCGCCGAGTGCCAGCAGGCACCCTGCCGTTCCGGTGGCGAGGTCCATGGAGAGCCGCATCATCTGGTGTCCGGGGAAGGCCAGCCGGCCCTGGTACGACATGGCGAACCAGCCGAGCGAGGCGACCTGTTCGTCCAGCCGTCCGGGGGTGGCGCCCGGCGCGGTGGTGCGGCTGAGGTGCAGGATCATTCCCGCGCGGCCCTGGAGGAGTCCGGGCTGCGCGTAGAAGCGTGAGGTGGCGGCCGTCAGGATCGCGTCCCTGGCCCGTTCGAACGCCGGGGCGGGGCCGGTCCCGTCCGTGCCGGGAGCCAGCGCGAGATGGTCGTCGATCACCATGCCGAGACCGACGCTCCCGTCGCCGAGGTAGGGCAGGGTGCGCCAGCCCTCGTCGACCTCGAGGCCGCCGCCCTTCTGGACGACACAGCACTCCAGGTCCTGGGCGAGCGCCCGCGCGGCGGCGTCCAGGAGCGCCGTCTCGCCGGTCGCCTCGTACCGCCGGAGCAGGAACAGCGCGGGACCGCTCGCGCCGCGCATCAGCCCGGCGCGCCGCTTGGGCGGTGCGGGACGTGGTTCGGCGAGCCGTTCGACGAGCAGGCGCGCGGCCTCGTCGGCGCACTTCTCCAGTTCCGTCTCGCCGGTCGAGCGGGCCAGGGAGCCGAGGACGAGACCGAGCCCGGCGAGCCCTCCGCGCAGATCGGAGGAGAGGCGCTGCCACTTCTCCCGCAGGATGCCGTCGACCAGGTCCAGTGCCCGCTGCCGGTGCCCGAGGAGGTCCAGGACGTGGGCGACGCCAGCGACCCCGTCGTACAGCCCGAGCGGCGTTCCGGCGGGGACGGGGTCCGTGTGGTCCAGGAGCCAGCGTTCGCCCGCCTCGTACCGCTCCGTGCCGGTGGCGGCGAGGGCGTACAGCACGCCCGCGGCCCCGTGGGCGAGCCCGAGGCCGCCGCCGTCGGAGAACTGGGCGACGTCGCCGGGGAAGAGCCGGTCGTCGCGCTCGGGCGTGGCCGAGGCCAGGATCGCCTTGACCATCGAGTCGCGGCTGCGCGGCCAGTCACCGGGCTCGGGGAGCACGGCGAAGGCCGCCGCGGCGGCGCCGGAGGTGCCCGCTCCGCCGGCCCCCGCGGGCCGCCGGTCGCCGGTGATCTCCGCGACCGCCTCGTCCAGGAACTCCGGGGGGATGCCGGGGAACTGACCGGCGATGACCTCGGCCAGATGGGCGGCCTTGTCCCGGTCCACCACGAACAGCGTGGTGACTGGCATGAACAGGGCGAGCCGCAGACAGGCCAGCGCGTACCGGTCGACGTCCGCTCCCGTCCGGTCCGGAGGTGCGAAGAAGCCGGGGTGGGCGACGACCTGGCGGCCGTTCTCCTCGACGGGTGCCGCCGCCTCGAAGTCGAGCAGGAACACCGACTCGTCGTCCGGGGCGACCATGATGTTGAACACGTGCAGGTCGTTGAAGACGATGCCCCGCGCGTGGACCGCCTCGACGGCCTTCTCCACCGCGCGGTGGATCCGCAGCGCCCAGGCCGTGTACGCGGCGACGGCGTCCGGGGCCGGGTCCGGGGTGAGCAGGGGGTGCCGTTCGGCGAAGCAGGCGTTGAGGGGACGTCCTTCGAGGAAGTCCATGACGAGGAAGCGGTGGTCGCCGAGCGTGAACCAGTCCCGCACCTCCGGGACCACTCCGCAGCCGGAAACCTGTTCGAGGGCCTGCCTCTCCCGTTCCAGCCGGGCGACCGCGTCGGCTCCGTCCGCCGCCAGCCCCGCGTGCGGCCGGCCCTCCTTGAGGACGACCTTGCGTCCGTCCCGCACGTCGGTGCCCGCGTACACCCCGCCGCCGTTGGAGAAGTGCAGTGCCTTCTCGATGCGGTACGGCAGGTCGCCGACCGTCGTCGTGTTGCGGGCCGCGAGCTGCGGCTCCAGGAACGCCGGCAGCGTCACCCAGTCGGGCACCTGGAAGGAGGGCTGCCGCAGGTCCGGTACGAGCCGGCCCTCACCGTCCCGGACGGCCAGCACGAGCGAGCCCCGCTCGTCCACGACGAAGGATCGCGCGAAAGCGCCGTAGCGGACGTACAGCGGGCCCTCGTTCCAGCGCAGGTCCGTGAGGATGTACGGGCCCTCCAGGCCGTCCAGGGCCGCGCCCAGCTCGCGCAGCACCAGGTGCAGCTGCTCCTCGTCCGCCGGGTAGACGGTGACGAACTTGCCGCTGGTGTCGCGGGCCGCGTACTTGGTGTTGCGCAGGTGCAGCAGATGCGGGCCGGGCACGAACTTGAAGGGGATCCTCCGGGGCACGCAGTAGTCCCAGACGGCCGCCGCGATCCGCTCCGCGTTCGCCCGGGTGGCGGAGGCGTGCACCTTCCAGCCCTGCGCGGGCCCCTGGAGCGGGGCGCCGTCCGCGTCGAGCGGCGTCAGCGTCAGCCAGTCGCCGATCCGGTCGGAGTGCCACCCCTCGGGCACCGGCCGGCGGGCCGTCTCGTACGAGGGCGCGGCGGCCTGTCCGCCGGCGGACAACCGGTCCGGCGTCTCGTAGAAGTACCTGTCGGCCAGCGCGTACACCTCGTACCGCTTGTCCATGCCTCAGCCCCCTAGCCCGTCCCCTCGGTCACTGGGAGTGAGCCTTCCAGGCGCAGGGGGGCCACGGACAGTAACGCCTGTCACGAGATCGCCGTGCAGTACGCACGCGTCAAGTCATGTTCGGCACGTTTCGAGCGGGCCGGGGCGTCCGGGCGGGCCGCGCGGGCCCCGCCGGGGCCGTCGCGGGCCGTTTCCCGGCGGTCCGGCGGGCCGTTTCCGCGGGTCCCGGGGCCCCGGAACGGTCACAGGGGCTGCGCGAGCGTGCGGGACGCGCTGTAATGACGGCGTGGTCAGTGAGGGTTCTACGGGGCGCGGAACGAGGACCTCGCGTGCCGAACTCGCCCTCGGCACGCTGCCGCCGGGCCTCGACCCGCGCGAGCGGCTGCACCACGTTCTCGAACTGGCACTCGTGTTCGGCGGCGCGGCCGTCGCCACCGTGTACGCGCCGGGCGTGACCGGCGACGAGCTGTGCCTCATCGAGTCGGCCGGGGCGCCGAGGGCGCTGTACGGGCTGCGCGACAGCTACTCCCTGACAGGCGGGTCGCCCGCCGCGGCGGCACACCGCTCCGGCCTGCCCCTGTGGCTCACCGCCGCGGAACTCGCCCGGACCGCCGACTCCCGCCGCACGCCCGCCGGGGAGTTCTCGCTGGCCGTGCTGCCGCTGAGGGACTGCGGCGCGCTGATGGCGGTCGGCGAGAACCCGGACGGCTTCACCACCGAGGACCGGGACTGCCTCACCCTGCTCGCCGCCGCCGCGTCCTGCCCGGCACACTCCCCGTTCGACGACTCCGACGAGCTGCCCGTCAGCGCGTTCACCCTCGCCATGGACAGCGGTCACGTCGAGGTCGACGACGCGATGCTGCGGCTGTTCGGGCTGAGCCGCGCCGACTTCGACGGCAAGGTGGAGACACTGCTGTCGATGACCGTCCCCGAGGACCTGCCGTCGCTGATGTCCGTGGTCGAGCCCGACCACATGTCCATCGGCGACCGCGAGCTGGAGTTCCGCATCCTCCAGCCGTCCGGCGAGCCCAGGTGGCTGCGGCTGCGCGGACGGCTGCTGCCCGGCGGCGAGGGCCACCCCGCCCGGCTCGTCGGCACCGTCGTCGACGCCTCCACACTGCGCCCCGGGGTCAACGACGTGGCCCGCGTCCAGCGCCTCGCCGCGGCCCTGGCCACCGCCGGCACCGTCCGCGACGTGGGCCGGGCCGTCGTCACGGCACTGCGCAAGCCCCTGCGGGCCGACCGGATCGCCCTCGCCGAGCTGGAGGGCGAACGCCTCGTCGTCACCGTCCTCGACCCGCCCCAGCCGGAGGCCTGGCCCGAGCTGTGGCGCTCCGAATGGCGCTCGGAGTGGCCCGACGCCCCCGTCCGCTCCATGCCGACCCTGGCCGCCGCCCTGCGCGAGGGCCGCGCCGCGATCTGGCCCGCCGGAACACCCCTGGAGCCCGCGCTCGCCGGCGTGGGCCCCGGCGGACTCGCCGTGCTGCCGCTGCCCGCCGGCGCCCGCATGGCCGGCGCCTGCCTGATCGGCTGGGACAGCCCGCACGACTTCGGACCCGACGAGCGCGCCCTGCTGACCGCCTCCGCCGGCCTCGCGGGACAGGCACTGCTGCGCGCGCACGCCTTCGACGCCGAGCACGAACTGGTCGGGATGCTCCAGCGCAGCCTGCTGCCGCGCCGCCTGCCCCGGCTGCCGGGCGCGGTCGCCGTCGCCCGCTATCTGCCCACCACGGCGGGCCTGGAGGTCGGTGGCGACTGGTACGACGTCATCCCGCTGCCCGACAACCACGTCGCCCTCGTCATCGGCGACGTCCAGGGCCACAACGCCTCGGCCGCCACCCTGATGGGCCAGATGCGCACCGCCCTGCGCGCCTACGCCGTCGAGGGCCACCCCCCGGACGTCGTGGTCTCGCACGCCAACCGCCTCCTCATGGACCTGGAGACCGACCTCTTCGCCACCTGCTGCTACGTCGACGTCGACATGGAGGAGGGCTCCGCCTGGTTCGTCCGCGCCGGACACCTGCCGCCGGTGCTGCGTCACCCGGACGGCGTGACGGAGATCGCCTGGTCGGAGGGCGGGCCCCCGCTCGGCGTCGTCGGCCGGGCGGACTTCCCGATGGCCCCCCTGCGGATGCGGCCCGGCACGATCGTCGCCCTCACCACCGACGGGCTCGTCGAGTCCGTCGACGTCGACGTCGACAACGGCCTCGACCGGCTCGCCCGGGACCTGGCCGGAGCCGACCCCGGCCGCCTCGGACTCGTCGCCGACGGCCTGCTCTTCGAGGCCAACCGCAGCGACGACGTGGCGCTGCTCCTCATGCGCTACGACGGGATGACGCTGCGCCCGCTGAGGGAGAGCTGGACGGTCTGGCGGGTCCCGGAGGCGGTCCGGCACGCCCGCCGCTTCACCCGGCGCACCCTGCGCTTCTGGGGCGTGGCCGAGCAGGCCGACGCCGCGCTCCTGGTCGTCTCCGAACTCGTCACCAACGCCCTCGTGCACACCGAGGGCCAGATCAGACTCGACCTCACCCTCGTCAGCAACCGGCTGCGGGTGGCCGTCGCGGACTCCTCGCCCCGTTCCCCCATGAAGCCCACCAGCGTCGGCTGGGAGGCCACCGGCGGCCGCGGCATCCTCCTCGTCGACGCCATGTCCGCGGCCTGGGGGACACTGCCGGTCAGCGGCGGCAAACAGGTGTGGAGCGAGATCCTGCTGGACTGAGCGCACGCCGAAGGCGCGGCTTCCGGAGCGGCCGGGCCCCGGGCGCCGGGAGATGACACCCTGGACGGGTGCGCCTCCTGCTGATGTCCGACACCCATCTGCCCAAGCGGGCGAAGGAGCTGCCCGCGCCGCTGCTCGGGGAGATCCCGGCGGCCGACGTCGTGATCCACGCCGGCGACTGGGTCGACGCCGCCACGCTCGACCTCCTCCAGCACCGCTCCCGGAGGCTGATCGGGGTGTACGGCAACAACGACGGCCCGGACCTCCGCGCCCGCCTGCCCGAAGTCGCCCGCGCGGACGTCGGAGGGCTGCGCCTCGGCGTCGTCCACGAGACCGGCCCGGCCCAGGGCCGCGAACGCCGCTGCGCCGCGCGCTTCCCCGACCTGGACGTGCTGGTCTTCGGGCACAGCCACATCCCCTGGGACACCACGGCCACGACCGGACTGCGGCTGCTCAACCCCGGCTCGCCGACCGACCGCCGGCGTCAGCCGCACCACACCTACATGACCGCGACCGTCTCCGGAGCCTCCCTGCGCGACGTCACCCTGCACCGGCTGGAGCCCCGGACGACCGGCGCCCGCTGAGCCGCGCCCCGCGGGCGTCGATCCGGCCAAGACGAGGTCAGCCCGCGGACGGGCCCGTCCAGCCGGCCGGGACGTGAGCCAGCCGGACGCGCTGCGGGTGGTCCCCGACGGCGACGGACACCCTCTTCTCACCGGTGGCGAAGTCGATGGCCGTGACCCGGTCGGCGCCGCTCTCGGAGATGACGCAGTCCTTGCCGTCGCCGCTGACCGTCGCCCAGTACGGCTTGGAGGCGGGGACGAGCGGGCCCTCCTGGAGCGTCGCGCGGTCGACGACGGTCGCGTAGTCGTCCATCGTGCCCGCGACGCACAGTTTGCTGCCCGACGGGTTCATCGAGATGCCGTGGTGACGGGAGTCGTTGACCCAGGTGGTGCGGTCCGTGCTGGTGTCCGGGTTCTTCGGGAGGGTCTTCATCCGGGTGATCCGGTCGGTGGCGACGTCGTACTCGAAGAAGCCGTTGAAGAACGACACCTGGAAGTAGAGCTTGGACTCGTCGGGGCTGAGCGCGGCGGGCCGGACCGCGTCGGAGTAGTCCTTCAGCCCGAACGCGTCGAGGCGTTCGCGCATGTCGATCACCTTCACCTGCTTGAAGGTGGTCGCGTCGACGACGGTGATGTGCCGGTCGCCCTTCGTCCAGTCCAGCCAGGGCGCGTCGAGGGCGGTGTTGACGTCACCGATGGACATGTTCCAGATGTACTTGCCGTCGTGCGTGAAGATGTTCTCGTGCGGTTTGTCGCCCGTGGCGAACGACCCCACCTGCCGGCCCGTGTCGATGTCCAGGACGTGCACGGTGTTCGAGGTGGAGGCGGAGACCGCGACGCGGGTGCCGTCGGGGGAGACGGCCATGTGGTCGGAGCGGTAACCGGACACCGGGAAGCGCCAGTTGACCTTCCCGGTGGCCAGGTCGATCGAGACGACGTCGGCGAAGCTCGGACGCGACGCCACCAGCGACCTGCCGTCCGGCGTCGAGTACATGTCGTCGACGAGCTGGTCGTGGCCCTCTCCGACCCCGTTGCGGATGGCCTGGAAGTAGATCCACTTGATCGGGTCCGCGTTGATCTCCGCCATCCGCGCCGCCTTGTCCGGCACGACGTCGATCCGGCCGATCCTCGCGAGGTCGCCGGTGGACCGGATGACGTCGGCGGTCCCCTCCCAGTTGTTGCCGACGAACATCACCTCGCGCAGATCCGCGGAGGCGTCCGTCGTGCCGGCCGCGTGTGCCGTGCCGCCGGCCGTGAGGGTGAGGACGAGGGCGGCGGCGAGAGAACAGAGGTGCCCGGTTCTGAGGACAGACATCGTGGGGTCCTTGTCGTCGGTGGGGGCGTGCCTGCGCATCGGACGTGGAACGTGGTCGGACATGATCCGGACGCGAGCCGGGCGGTCCGCCGAGATTGCCGGGGCATGACAAGCTCGGCGCAAGTGTGAATACGGCTGCGTTCAGAGTTGACTTACTGGAAAGTAGGGAGAGGGCGCCCTTCTCCACAAGCCCCCGGACGCGACAAACTTCCCCCGGCCCGTGCATCCGGCGCGACGGGCAGGACCGGGGCGGCGCCGGGCACGAGCGGAGGGGGAGCGGGTGACGGGCAGGCTCAGACAGCCGACCGGACGCTACGGCGGCAGGTCCGCCGAGGAGCGGCAGGCCGAGCGGCGCCGCCGGTTCCTCGACGCCGCACTCCGCCTCTTCGGCGGGACGCCCGGCTTCAGAAACACCACCGTCGCCGCGCTGAGCGAGGCCGCGGGACTGTCCACCCGGCAGTTCTACGAGGAGTTCCGCACCCTGGAGGACGTCCTGGCCGCCCTCCACCTCCAGGTCAACGACTGGGCGGAGGAGGCCGCCCTCACCGGCCTGGCCGGGGCGGCGGGCCGGTCCCTGGAGGAGCGCGCCACGGCCGCGTTCCGGGCCTACGCCGCCGATGTCACCGGTGATCCGCGGCGGCTGCGCATCACCTTCATCGAGATCGTCGGCGTCAGCGAGCGGCTGGAGCGGCAGCGGCTGGCCCGCCGTGCCCGCTGGATCGACTTCATCTGCGCCGAGGCGGCGGACGCGGTGGCGCGCGGGGAGGCGGCCCCGCGGGACTACCGCCTGGCCGCCGCGGCCTTCATCGGCAGCGTCAACGGGCTCCTGCACGACTGGAGTTCGGGCTGGGTCGACGCCACCCTCGACGAGGTCGTGGACGAACTCGTCCGGCTCCTCCTCGGGGCCATCCGCCCCGCCGACGCGGCCACGGACGCCGGCACGGACGCCGGCTGCGACGCCGCCCCGGACCGGGGACCGAGAACCTAGCCCCGGACGGCCGTCAGCACGGCCGCCGCCGGCACACAGGCCGCCGCCGCGCCCAGCAGGAGGCAGGCGCACAGCCGCCGGCGCAGCAGCCGGTACGCCCGCTCGTACTCGGCTCGCAACTGGGCGCCCCGTCGCGCGGTGCGCTGCCAGGAGCGCCGTGAGAGCGCCAGGTACCGCTCGGTGAAGCGCTCCTCGACCTCCGCGCGCCGGCTGTCGGGGAGCCAGTCGAACTCCCGGGTGAAGCGGGCGGCCTCGGCCCGGCCCTCGCTGCGGGCGGCCTCGATCAGCAGATGCCCTTCCAGCCCGCGGATCAGGTCCCCGGCGCCCGAGGGCCGTTCGTCCATCGCCGTCATCGCAGGACCGCCCGCCCGGCGGCCGGGGACACCGCGCCGGCCGCCCCGACCCCGGGGTGGTGCAGGTCGAACGCCGGGGATTCGCTGCGGATCCGCGGCAGGCTGTGGAAGTTGTGCCGCGGCGGCGGGCAGGACGTCGCCCACTCCAGCGAACGGCCGTAGCCCCACGGGTCGTCGACCTCGACCTTCTTGCCGTACTTGGCCGTCTTCCAGATGTTGTAGAGGAACGGCAGGAACGACAGGCCCAGGACGAAGGAGAAGATGCTCGACACCGTGTTGAGCGTGGTCAGCCCCTCCACCGCCAGATAGTCGGGGATGCGGCGCTGCATCCCGTTCGCGCCGAGCCAGTGCTGCACCAGGAACGTGCCGTGGAAGCCGGTGAACAGCGTCCAGAAGGTGATCTTGCCGAGGCGCTCGTCGAGCATCTTGCCGGTGAACTTCGGCCACCAGAAGTGGAAGCCGGAGAACATCGCGAAGACGACGGTGCCGAACACCACGTAGTGGAAGTGCGCCACCACGAAGTACGAGTCCGACACGTGCGCGTCGATCGGCGGGGAGGCGAGCATCACGCCGGTGAGACCGCCGAAGAGGAAGGTGATCAGGAAGCCGGTGGCCCAGAGCATGGGGGTCTCGAAGCTCAGCGACCCCTTCCACATGGTGCCGAGCCAGTTGAAGAACTTCACACCGGTCGGCACGGCGATCAGGAACGTCATGAACGAGAAGAACGGCAGCAGCACCCCGCCGGTGACGTACATGTGGTGCGCCCACACCGTCACGGACAGACCCGCGATGGCGATGGTCGCGCCGATCAGGCCCATGTAGCCGAACATCGGCTTGCGGGAGAAGACCGGGATGACCTCGGAGACGATGCCGAAGAACGGCAGCGCGATGATGTACACCTCCGGATGGCCGAAGAACCAGAACAGGTGCTGCCACAGCAACGCCCCGCCGTTGGCGGCGTCGAACACGTGCGCACCGAATTTCCGGTCGGCCTCCAGGGCGAACAGCGCGGCGGCCAGGACCGGGAAGGCGAGCAGGACCAGCACCGCGGTCAGCAGCACGTTCCACGTGAAGATCGGCATCCGGAACATCGTCATGCCCGGAGCGCG